>JAFYLF010000037.1 GCA_017537195.1 Clostridia bacterium | reverse complement strand
CACATTGTCCGATTTACCGAACCGATTACAATAACTTTAAGTTTTTTGAACAAAATTTCTTCTTTACAAAATGGTTTTTATTCATTATACTTGAATTGAAAACATAAATCTATATGTTATTATGTCAAAAATGTATGTTTTTGACTTTTCGGAGGCGGGCTGTATGTGGAAATATTACACTGTAAGTCAGGCGGTAAAAATAGAACGTATATATTCTTTATTTGAACACACGTATAAAAACAATTTTAATTTTGCGGGTGAATCGCACGGATTTTGGGAATGTGTTTACGTTGAAAGGGGCTCTATTTGTGTTTCGGCTGACGAGCGAGTACATAACCTTTCAGCAGGTGAAATCATTTTTCACAAACCCTATGAGCTACATAAGTTTTTTGTAACCGGTGATGAAAGCGCTAAGCTATTTATTTTTTCATGTTCTATGGAAGGTGAAATTTGCAAGGATATAGAAAACAAAGTATGTATGCTTGATAAAAGACAAAATGCAGTTATGAAAATGTTTTTAGAATATTTGCACGAGGAATCAATAGTTAGTAAAATTAATGGCGACGTTTGGTTTGACAAAAATTGGGTATCCCTCATTGAAACTGACTCGGCATTTTCCCAAATGGTTACTGCGTTTATATCACAATTAGTTATAACCATATCGCAAAGTAACATTGAATTTGTTACCGTAAACGATGTTGACGCCGAAATATTTAGTAAAGCCGTTGAATATATGAAAAATAATATAGAAAAAATACCGTCAGTTTGGGAAATTGCAAAGGCACTTAACGTTAGTGAATCCAGCCTTCAACGTGCTTTTGATAAGTATGCAAAAATGGGTGTTCATAAATATCTTGTGTCCCTTAAAATGAAAACTGCAACCGAACTTTTAAGTCAAGGTATTAGTGTGTGCGACGTTTCCGAGCGGCTTGGTTATAGCAGTCAAAATTATTTTTCATCTGCATATAAGCGTGAAATGGGTCAAAGCCCATCATTTGTAAAAAACAAATAATATAAAACTAAAAAAAGGCATTACCAACTTTTAAAGTCGGTAATGCCTTTTAGCATTTAGAATATTTTTATTCGCAAAATAATTAAATTATTCAAATTCAATTCTAATTTTTATAGCTTAAACAAATCCAAAATCGCATTTGCAGTATGCCAAAGTCTTGCCATTCTGACGTTACCATCAGTTAATTGTTTTATCCAAGCTTAAACCGGGAATATATTTGCAAAATTCTTCCAATTCGTTTAAATAATTCCCTTCAATTTCGATAAAGTGATGAATGTACGGACCCTGCATTAAGCGATTTTCAATTTTTGGTAAATCTTCAAACTCGCCCCAGATGTATGTACCGCTGGTTTTTGGACCTTCAGTGGTATTGCACATAACAGGCAATAACATATAATTGCCGCTTTCTTGGTCTATACGCGCAACTGTATATGTACCATCCTTGGCTCTAAACCATTCACGCTGATTAACAAGACAAGCTTCGCAATCATCCGCTTTTTGAGAAAGTGGGAACTGTCCGCAATGCCACAAAAGCTCGGCATTCTTTTTCTCGGGGTGTCTTACTGTAAATTCACCAAAAAGTGGCTTGCCTTTGCCTAATGTTGCAGCCTTTAAAACTGCCATTGTCATTGCAGAATGTATATCGCTTTCACAAGCTATCATATAACCCAAATCATTCAAAGCACCAAATACTGCACAGGGGGCTAAACCGTTAAACATTATGGGTGTTGCAGTCCAGCATTCAGCCGCCATAATATCCAGTTCGAATTCATGGAACAAATTCTTATACATTACCGCCATAGTTGCCATGCCTTCAACGTATTGTGGTGTTTGGTCATCCATTTTATAGTTTGAATTAAAATATTCTATAAACTGTGCAATTTCTTCCTTACAATTTTCGGCTGTTTGCTTCATTCTTTGCTCTACAACAGCAAAGT
Organism: Clostridia bacterium; assembly: GCA_017537195.1. Taxonomy (GTDB): domain Bacteria; phylum Bacillota; class Clostridia; order Oscillospirales; family Acutalibacteraceae; genus UBA737. Next base: position 1,936 of record JAFYLF010000037.1, on the reverse strand, counting down.
TGATTGTTACGATTCTAATACCAAATTTTTCTAAAAGCTCGCTTTCGTTATATATAACCGAATAGAATGGTGCGGGACGGGTACCAACCTGACCAATGCGCATACCTTTGAAATTTTTAACCATGCAGGCTACACGAATAAACTGTGTAAAGCCTGTTTTAAAATCTTCGGAATCTACCCTGCAGCTTGGAATATTAGAAAAAGGCACACGTAAACGCTGTAACTGACGTGACACGCCAAATATACCGCATTGTGAGTCAGTTGTTCGGGTGCCGTCTTCACTGTATTCTTCATCAAGCGGTGCCCACAAAAGCACGGGCTTGCCTAAAGCCAATGCAATATCCCCTGCCGCTTCCTCGTTACCAAAGTTGCAGTTGATAATAACAACAGCATCGACGTTTTCGTTTTTCATACGCTCAATTGCCTGTTTAGCAGATGCGTTATCAAAAATAAGATTTCCAATACCCAAGCCCTTGGTATTAACAAATTCTACATTTTCGCTTTTAAAATTGTTTTCTATGTATGCAACAATTTCCTTTTCCCTTTCTTGCGGTGAATGCCAGTTCCAGCTAGCCCCACGGGGACGGTCGGTAGTATTGCGGCGCATAGCCACAAGACCTATTTTTACTTTGTAATCAAACATACTATACTCCCTCTCTATTTTACAGCGGCTTTATTATCGCTTTTATTTCCCAAAACAATACCAAATGAAATAAGTAAAAATGCTATAAGGTACTGCCATTTAAGTATATTTTCATTTAAAATTAACGCCCCAAAAAGACAAGCAAATAGCGGTTCAGAAAACTTGATAATAAACATTTTTGAAAGGCTGTTATTTTTAAGCACATAGTACCAAAGTGTATACGAGCAAATTGATGCAATACAAATATATGTAAAAATCAACGCAGCAGTTAAATTAAATGTTAAGAACTTAGCACCCATAACCAACGCCGCCACGAACAATACAACACCGCCGAACAACTGTGATATACCAGTTATCCAGTAGGGTGAGCTTCCCTGCACCGATTTTTTGCTTATAACGTTTGCAACAACGGTGCAAATGGATGCACCAATTATTAAAATATCACCCGTGGCAAAGGTTAGTCCGCCGGGGTTATAATTTATTGCTATTATTCCGCCAAAACCGACTATCGCGCCAACAATTTTAAGTATGCTGAATTTTTCGTTTTTAAAGAATAAGAACGCAAAACAAACATAAATAAGTGCTCCAAGCTGCTTTATAAGTGCAGTTTTTGAGCTGTCGGTAGTGCTAAGGCCTATGTATGTACAAGCATAATGGAGCACTATGGAAAAAAGACCCATAATTACAATACTTAATATGCTTTTAGCCTTTGGAGTGGCAATTTTTTCTTTTTTGAAAAGGCAAAATGCCGAAACTACAAGACCGCTTATAATAAAGCGATAGCTAGCAAACATTAAAATATCGGGCACTGACTTTGCGCTTATATCAAAAGCACTATATCCAAGTTTTACCATTGGGAATAGTGAACCCCAAAGCGCCATTACAAGCAGCGACAATAAAATTGTTTTTAAACTTTTTTTCATTATATAACCTTCAATACAACCTTACCAACATTTTCGCCGCGTTCTAAAATTGCGTGTGCTTCTTCGGCTTGTGCCATTGGTAATACTTTATATATTGACGGCTTAATAGCGCCGCTTTCAATTTTTGGCCATACTTTATCAACAAGCTCTGCCAAAATATATGCCTTAAACTGCGGTGTGCGATTACGAAGCATTGAACCCACAAGATGCAAGCCCTTTGTAAGCAAGGGACGAAGCTGCACATTTGTTTCTATACCTGCAAGGGTTGAAATAACAATCCAATAACCGCCGCGCGCCATATAAGGAAGACTTTTACCAAGTGTTTCTCCACAAAGACAGTCCATAGATACATTAACGGGTGTGCCGTTTT
>JAFYLF010000036.1 GCA_017537195.1 Clostridia bacterium | reverse complement strand
GTAACGGAATTTGCCGATTTCGGCAGATTCCGTTCAAGAATTTAATATTCCTCCTTAGCTCAGTCGGTAGAGCGCATGACTGTTAATCATGATGTCGCTGGTTCGAGCCCAGCAGGGGGAGCCAGAAAAAACTCTTGTTCGAAAGAACAAGAGTTTTTTCAATTATATTCGCCTTCGGCGAGTTATATTGAGCTTCGCTCAGTTATATTTGCTTCGCAAGTGATATTCGCTTCGCGAGTTTTGGAGGCGAATATAATATCACTTTTGCCAAAGGCTAAAATATCACTATGCCGTAAGGCATAATATCACTCTGTGCGAAGCACAGAATATCACTTTCCCTTGCACCTTCGCCCCTTTTATGCTATAATAAACCCAAGGGGAGTGAAATTATGAAAACAAAAGAAATGGTAAAGTTGATTAAACATTGTGATACTTATTTCGCACAAGACGATTGTATCGTTTTGCATCCGATAGCGGACAATGGATTGCATATTGATGTATTGTTATACAAACCAAATGATAAATATAATTTTTGGAAATTAGTAACGATGGGTGCGAGCGATTATAAAATGCCGGCAATACAGAATACTGTTGGGTTATATAATGAATATATGATGTTTGTTGCACCCGATGTTGATTTGACTGATAAGGAAATTCTGAATTGGTATCATAATAAATTGCTCGTGGTTGCGACTTTTGCGTATTTTAACAAAACGCATATTACATATGCACATAGTTTTGAATGGGAAAATGATGATCCAAATGACGAAATGATAGCAGCTTTCATTGAGTTCCCGCAAATTCTTGAAACGACTGCCGCTTTACGTTGTAAAACAGGTTTACTTAAAACAGTTGCTTGCCTTCAAGTAGTTCTCTTGAATAAACAGGAATTGAATAAGTTGATGGAAATAGGTCCTCAAGAATTTAGTGATTTTCTGTATCCTGAAGATGATTCCAAACCGCATTTCTTAAGCGAGCAACATAGAAGTAATAATTTTTAATTAAAGACATAATATTTCTCGGTTTTCAACCAGTTCTTTTTCGGACACAAATGACAAAAATCCCGTTCACTAAAGCGTTCGGGATTTTATTTTTTTAATCTTACTCTTAACTTTTCACCATTTTGCTCGGAATTTTGAAGGCAATAAGTAAATGCGAACCGAAAAAAGTGATGAATTTCCAAAATTACACTGTAATCTGCGGAAAATATGCTGTATTTTGCCGAGAATTCTTTAAAAATTGCCCACCTGACACTTTTGCGAAATGACAAATTTGTTCTTCTTCGGTAGGGTGGTTTTTTTAATAATTTATTAATATTTCTTGCAAATTTGTTCAGATTTCTATTGCAAAAATCGTTAACTTGCGTTATAATAAACTTTGTATGAGTATGTAATTACAATATGATGGATTTTTTCTGTTTTGTCGCTTTTTATAATCGATATTCGGAACGAATTTGATCGTATTATTTACGTTGTTTTGTTACTTTACGCGGAGATTTTTTAGCATATTATTTTGCAACTGTCATTAATTTCCGTTTGTTTGGGAGTGAAAAAATTAAATGGATAATCAAGAAAAGAACAACAAGGAATATTATACCATTGACGTATTACACATTGTCAAAACCTTATGGCGACGCGCATGGCTGATTACCTTGTGTGGCTTGCTTTCGGCAGTTATAGGATTTTCGATTTCTGCCTTTGCCATTGCACCGACCTATTCGTCGTCTGTCAAGCTTTACGTAAATAACAGCTCGATATCCTTGGGTAATACGAACTTTAGCATAAGCGCATCCGAGCTTACCGCTGCTCAAAGCTTGGTTAGAACCTACGGTGATATTTTGGACAGCTGGAATACCCTTGAACGAGTTATAGATAAGGCTGACGTCGATTATACCTGGCAGGAGTTATCGAAGATGATAGCTTACGCGCCCTCTAACGAGACCGAAATTATGCTCGTTACTGTTACCTGCGAGGATCCTTACGAGGCAACGCGAATAGCAAACGCGATAGCCGAGGTTCTTCCGGTTAGAATTTCCGAGGTTATCGACGGTGCTTCTATGGAAATCGTCGCTCCTGCGATACCAAACCTTGAAAAGGTCGGACCGAGCATCACTAAATTTACCGCTGCAGGCCTTGTGCTTGGCGTTCTCATTTCCGTAATCGGTGTGATAGTTTTGGCGTTGATGGATGATACCATTCACGATGAGGATTACGTTCTTAAGACCTACGATTACCCGATACTCGGTAAGGTTCCCAACCTTTTAAATAACGGCAGTAACTCCTATGGATATTACTCTCGTAAGCATCCGAGAGCCGGTAATTAAGAAAGGAGGAATTGAAAATGGGTTTGTTTGATAAAAAAAGAAGACATAAGTCGTTTATGTCGGGCAATAACGAACACAAAAAAACGCTTCACAAGAATCTCGAGTTTACGGCGACTGAGCAATATAAGCTGATCCGGGCCAATTTGGATTTTACTCTTCCTTACGATGAAAGG
>JAFYLF010000035.1 GCA_017537195.1 Clostridia bacterium | reverse complement strand
TGCCTCAACAGCGAAGGTGAAGAAATAACAGGTGCACTAGGTGAATTTATCCTTCACACATTTTGCGACTATTACATTGAAAAAGAACCTGAAAACTGTTTCGTTCTTGATGACGAAGGCAAAGCAGTAGGATATATAATCTGTACAGAAAATTACGACAATTACAAAGAAATTTTTGACAGAGAATATCTTCCCCTTACCAAACCGCTTGGAGAAGACAAATATAAATGGGCTTGCGACTCAACAATACTGCAGAACAAATACAAGGCTGATTATCCTGCACATATGCATATTGACATTCTTCCCGAATATCATCGTCAAGGTTGGGGTGGTAAGCTGCTCAACACACTGTTTGAACACCTTCGGGCAAAGGGAATTAAAGGTGTAATGCTTACTGCAGGTACAGGAAACGTTAATGCAGGTAAATTTTACAGCAAATACGGTTTTGAACAGCTTGAAATTTACGACACTGACGTCGCATTCGGTATGAAACTTTAATTTTTGAATAAAACAAATTCACTCGGTTAAAATAAAACCGAGGTGATAATAATGGATAAGAAGAATAAAGCAAACAACGAAACCAGTTCAAAGAAAAACGACAAAAACAACAACGTTCAGAACAATAAAAACAATTTCACAACCGATAATCAGAAAAACTAACGTGTAAGACAGCCGCACTTTTTTAGTGCGGTTGTTTTTATAATATTGAAATTTATTATTAACTGTGATAAAATTTATATAAATTAAAAGGAAGTGAAACAAATGAAAACACTTGGTATAATATTCATTGTTTTATTAATTGTTGCTTTTGCTGTTATCAGCGGCGGTTTTGCTATATTTAAAGCCGCCTTCGGTAAACGCTGCAATGGTGACAGAAGATTAAAATATCTTACCTGTGAAGATTTTGAAGATTTAAAGTGTGCCCCCGTTGCTTTCAAATCTGACAAGGGACAAATTCTTAAAGGTGCACTTTACATAACTGCGGGCACGGTTAAACCTCTTGCACTCATTATTTTCTCCCACGGTATGGGTGGCGGACACAGAAGCTATATGACCGAAATAAACACCTTTGCAAAAAACGGCTTTGCCGTACTTGCATACGATAACACCGGCACTTTTGCCTCAGAAGGTAAAAATCTTGTCGGCTTCTATCAAGGTGTCAGAGATTTAAATGCTGCAATTAAATGGGCTAATTCTAACGACAAATTCAATGGAATGAAAAAAATTCTCGTCGGTCACTCCTGGGGCGGTTACAGCGTTTGTCAGAACCTCGCTGACAACAATCTCGGCATTTCGGGTGCTGTTGCTTTTTCCGCACCTGACAGCGGATATCAGGTGGTAACAGGTTTTCTCGGAGAAAAAGCATCATTTTTAACTCCCCTTTTCAAACTTATTTTCAGTATTGTTGATGATAAAAAATCAATCATTAAATGTTCTGATATTCTTGGCAATATTACTTCGCCACCCGTGTTACTTATGCACGGTGACAGCGATCCCGTTGTAACACCCGCTAATTCTCCCCTTGCAAGTGCTAAGGTTAAAACAAACCAAAACATAAAAAGCAAAATGT
>JAFYLF010000034.1 GCA_017537195.1 Clostridia bacterium | reverse complement strand
GGGTAGTTTTGGGCTATGCGGTTTAACTGTGTTTGAATAATTTGCACATTGTTACCTGAATCACCTATTTTAAGCGGAACACCTGGGTAAGATTCGTCGGTAAAGCCTACGGGCGCATCATTCACTATTCCAATATCCTGACCGTAATAATTTTGCAAAATCTCAAAGGGAATTAGGCCTTGATTTGCAAGGTCAACCGTTCCCCATTGGGAAAGCCCCGCACAAGTTGAAGTGGTACCGTTACAAAAGGTGGCGAAAAGAGGTTCAACATTTCCTTGCCTTACAATATAGTCATTAAAAATTTCATCTACTATGTAACCTATATTTTCAAAAGTTTCACGATCTTCTTTAAAGGCTTGGTCAAACTGTGTGGTGTTTGTTATATCAAAATCATATACGCGGGAGCGGTAATATTCGGTATAAACGCGGTTTAAAGCAAAAGAAATTATGGCATATATATTGGCTCTTAAAGCGTTTTCGGGCCATGTGGGGTAAATTTCGCTTGAAGCAACATTTTTAATGTAATCGATAAAAGGAACAGTCACATTGCGGGCGTTGCTGTCGGGTGTGCCTAAATGCACAGTAATGGTTTCGGGAATTGTGGGCAGGAGTATTTCGGGCATTTCTATTCTCCTTATAAATCATATTTTTGGGCTTCGTCGAAGATTTGAGGTCCCTTGTCGGTGCCGGCAGTTTCTTCTAACAAAAGGTTAGTTTGCTGAAGCGAAGTAACACCGCTGAAAACGGGGATATTAAGATGGATGTTTTTGATATATCCGTCGGCTTCAATCAGCATATTGTAAAGGGCGTAAGGCAAAACAGTGTTGGTTTCTTCTAAAGAAAGCGCCTTTTCAGGTGTCGGTAAAACAAAGGTTTTGGTGCGGCCGCTTTGGTCGGTAAGGTCGGTATCTATAACGTTCAGATTGTCATATTCGCCTGTGAATACAGTTACCTTTGCGTTTTTTACGGGATAAAGCGCACGAACGGCTGTTACAATTCCGATAAGGTTACCTGAAGTGGTATCGGGAGTGGGTTGTGGTGTTTGCGGTTGCGGTATGGAATTTTCGTTAGTTTGAGCGGGTACTACCTTTTGGGTTGCGTTATACATTTCGAGCATTTGGTTTTTATATCTTTCAATCATATTACTATCCAAAAAAATCACCTCTTATCATTATATGAAAAGCGCTATAAAATGTTAAAAACATAGTTGAAAAATGCTTTTAAAATGGTATAATTAAGAAAAGGAGAGATTTTATGGTAGTTTTAGATAATAAAATTTTGCATGTTGAAATTGCTGAAATGGGTGCTGAAATTCGCAAGGTTTTACATAACGGAAAAGATTGTGTATGGTCGGGCGACCCAAAGGTGTGGAATGGTGTAGCGCCAATTTTGTTTCCTATATGCAGTAGGCTTCGTGACGGAAAATACACTTACGAAGGTAAAGAATATTTTATGGGAATACACGGCTTTGCTAAAACCCAAATTGCTGAGGTTGAAAGTGCCACATCCTATTCTGCAACATTTTTGTTTAAGGATACACCCGAAACATTAGAACTGTATCCTTGGCATTTTGAACTCAGAGTTACATATCTTTTAAAGGGTAGCAGTATAGATGTTTTTTATGATGTTAAAAACACATCTGAAAATACAATGTATTATTCTATAGGCTCTCACGAAAGCTATGCTCTTGAGGGTAGCGCTGAAGATTATGATGTAATTTTCGAAAGAGAAGAAACACTTTATGCTTATGAAATTGAAAAGGGCGGACTAAAATATACACGAAATATTATTTTAAAGGATAGCAAGGTTTTGCCGATTTACGAAAAATATTTCGAGGTTGATGCACTTATTTTCAAGGATGTAAAATCCCGTTTTGTAACACTTAGAAATAGAAAAACAGGAGAGAGCGCATCGGTTGAATTTAACGGTTTTGATTATCTTCTTTTGTGGCATAAACAAGGCGCACCTTATATGTGCATTGAACCGTGGGCAGGAATGTGCCAGACTAGTGACAGTGATTATGATATCACTACAAAGGAAGGCATCTTAACGCTTGAACCGGGTGAAAAGAGCAGATTTAAACATAGCCTGTTCTATTAAAATTAAATATCATATAAAAGAAAAAATGTGTTTCGGTTACGAAACACATTTTTTAATGTTTTTTATTTTATTTAGCATCTGCTTCACAGTAAAGACAGCGGTAAACGCGGTTTTCTTTATCTGTGAGTTTGAAAATTTGGGGTAATTCTTGTTCGGTTGTGGATATACAACGCGGATTCTTACAGGTTATTACATTTGTTAATTTTTCGGGCAATTCAATACGCTTTTTCTCAATGTTTTTTCCGTTTTTTATGATGTTTACGGTAATGTCGGGGTCGATATAACCCAGAATGTCGGTATTGAGTTCAATATCGGCATCTATTTTTATAATATCCTTTTTACCCATTTTTCTACTCGGCGCATTTTTAATAAGCGCTACCGAGCATTCGAGATGGTCGAGCTTTAAAAGGGTATAAATTTTTATACCAAGACCTGCGGTTATGTGGTCAATAACAATACCGTTTTTAATTTCGTCAATAGTCATTATTCTACCCCCAAAAGCATCAAAATTAAAGCCATTCGCATATATTTTCCGTTAAGTACCTGTTTAAAGTAGCAAGCTCGTGGATCATTATCAACCCCAACGCTGATTTCATTAACACGGGGAAGCGGATGAAGAATACTTAAATCCGATTTAGCGTTTTTAAGTTTCTCGGGTGTTAAAATATAACTGTCCTTAAGCCTTAAATATTCTTCCTCGTTGAAAAATCTCTCACGCTGAACACGGGTCATGTAAAGTATATCAAGATTTGGCATTGCCGCTTCCAAATCGGTGGTTTCCAATATTTCGAAATTATCCTTTTTAAGTGATTCTTTCAAATAATCGGGAAGCTTTAATTCGTTTGGAGAAATAAGCACAAACTTAACATTATTATAGCGACGAAGCGCATTTATAAGCGAATGAACTGTTCTTCCGAATTTAAGGTCGCCGCAAAGTCCGACTGTTAGATTATCAAAACCGCCTTTTTCACGCTTGATGGTAAGTAAATCTGCCAAGGTCTGTGTGGGGTGGTTGTGACCGCCGTCACCTGCATTGATAACAGGAATAGAAGCGTTCATACTTGCTACAAGCGGTGCGCCTTCTTTGGGGTGGCGCATAGCGATTATATCCGCATAGCAGGAAACTGTTTTTGCGGTATCGGCAACGCTTTCGCCCTTTGCGGCAGAACTGCTTTGTGCTTCAGAAAAGCCTAACACATTACCGCCAAGCTCGTACATAGCGGCTTCAAAACTTAAGCGTGTGCGGGTTGAAGGCTCAAAAAACAGGGTTGCCAATTTTTTGCCCTTGCATTTTTCACTGTATTTTTGTGGGTTATCAATAATGTCATTTGCGGTGGCTAATAAGGAGTCGATTTCTTCGAGTGATAACTCTGCAATATCGATTAAACTTCTCATTTTTAAAGTCCTTTCGGTCTTATTCTTTTGCGCCGTTTACGGCAAGGTAATTCTTAATTCTTTCAACATTTTCTCGGTTCTTTTCATCTTCTTCGAGATATTCGATAATGTCGTAAACATCTACAACCGAATATACGGGGAAGCCGAATTCTTCACCAACTTCAGCCATAGCGCTCTTGTCGGTTTTACCTTTTTCCTTACGGTCAACCATAACGAAAGTAGCGGCAACCTTTGTACCCTTAAGGCTTGAGAGAATTTCCATACTCTCTCTTATTGCAGTACCTGCGGTGATAACATCTTCAACGATAACGATTTCTTCATTTTCCCCTGGCTTATAGCCTACGAAAACTCCGCCTTCGCCGTGGTCTTTTTCTTCCTTGCGGTTGAAGAAGAAGGGAACATCAAGTCCGTTTTTAGCAAGTGCTACTGCAACGGATACTGCAATCGGGATACCCTTGTAAGCGGGTCCGTAGAGAACAGTCTTTTTGTTGCCAACCTTTTCAAAATATGCTTTAGCATAAAATTCGCCGAGTTTGCAAATTTGTTCGCCAGTCTTTATATCGCCTGCGTTTATGAAATAGGGGATTTTTCTACCCGATTTAGCGGTAAAATCGCCAAACTTTAAAACACCCGCACCTTCTAAAAATTCAATAAACTCTCTTTTATAACTTTCCATTTTTACACTCCTATTGAATTATTTCTTTATTTTCCTTATTGGAGGAATCTATAATTGTAAGTTTTTCTGAAATTTGTTTTTCTAAATCATCAGAACCATAAACAAATAGAATTTTATATCCTGTTTTTTCAAGCACCTTTTCAACAAAAATATCTCTTTTAACCCTATCCTCTTTTTTGTGAGAACTATCATTTAACTCTATTATCAGTTCGGGATAAAGATTTTCTTTACGGCAGAGCATAAAATCGATATGCTTTGATTTTATTTTATTTAAATATGCTCTTTTATCTTTTGCTTCTACTTCAGCACTTACTTCAATCAAATCTGCTAATCTTACTTTTGCCAAAACACAAAGATTTAGTTTGTCGGCTATATCTTTCAAATTCTTATAAAATTGCCATTCGTGTTTAGTGAGTAGGTGTTTTCTTTTGTAGGGAGTTTTTTCTATATCTATTTTTTCTTCTTTTTCGCTTTCGTTCTTTATTTGCACATAGGCAGTATATACCATATACAAAGCAATAGCAAATATTATTAACAAAGCGTAAACAACATATTTTAAAAATGCCATTTAAATGTCTCCATAAAATATAGTTATGTATTTGGAATTAATCTACAAATTCTGCCACACAACGCTTATATGCGGCTACGGGGTCTTGGGCGGCTGTAATAGGTCTGCCTACTACGATATAGTCACTGCCGATTTTCTTAGCCTCGGCGGGTGTCATAACTCGCTTTTGGTCGCCAATGTCGCCGTCGGCAAAGCGAACACCTGGGGTAACTGTCAAGAAATCCTTACCGCAAGTATCGTGAACCTTGCCGGCTTCCAATGGAGAACATACAACACCGTCAAGACCTGCGATTTTAGCATTATTAGCATAATGCATAACAACCTTATCAATGGGTTCTTTAATAAGCAAATCGTTTTCCATTCTTTCTTGGTCGGTGGAGGTAAGCTGTGTTACAGCGATTAAAAGCGGTCTTGTACCGTCGGGGCGGGTGAGACCTTCGAGCGCTGCCTCCATCATAGAAATTGTACCGCCTGCGTGTAGGTTTGTCATATCAACATCAAGGCGGGATAACACAGCCATTGACTTTTTAACTGTGTTAGGAATATCGTGAAGCTTTAAATCTAAAAAGATTTTGTGTCCTCTTGCTTTGATTTCCTTTACAATAGCGGGACCTTCGGCATAGAAAAGTTCCATACCGATTTTTACAAAGGGCTTAACCCCTGTAAACTTATCTAAAAATTCGAGTGTTGCTTCCTTACTTGCGAAGTCGCAAGCGATAATTACATCCTTACCCATTATGAGCGCCTCCTATAATTTCAGTTAAACTATTAATTTTGTATTTTTCCATTACTTTTGGTAAATTGTCAATGATATTCTTACAAGCAAACGGGTCTACAAGATTTTGAGCACCCACTTGTACGGCAGTAGCGCCTGCAAGCATCATTTCAATCACATCTTCTGCGGTAGAAATACCGCCCATACCGATTATCGGGATTTTAACTGCGTCATAAACCTGATAAACCATACGAAGTGCCACAGGCTTAATTGCAGGGCCCGAAAAGCCACCCATTTTGTTTGCCAAAATCGGTTTTTTGGTTTTTAAATCAATTCTCATACCGAGAAGTGTGTTTATAAGGGATACACCGCCAGCACCCTCGCTCTCACATGCCTTTGCAATTTCTACAATGTCGGTAACATTCGGTGAAAGTTTTATAAATACAGGCTTTGTAGTAACCTTTTTTACCGCTTTGGTAACTTCGGCGGCATTTTTAGCGCTTGTGCCGAAAGCCAAGCCGCCACCGTGAACATTGGGGCAAGAAATATTTACTTCAAACCAACCAATTTGGCTTTCGCCGTCTAATTTTTCACAAGTGTAGGCGTAGTCTTCAACCGAGAAACCGCTGACATTTGCCATAACTTTCTTGTGGAAACATTCTTTGAGCTTTGGCAGTTCTTCGCTTATAACCCGCTGGACACCGGGGTTTTGAAGACCTACCGAGTTGAGCATACCCTCTGGGCATTCAGCAATACGGGGTGTGGGGTTGCCGAAACGTTCGTCACGGGTAGTGCCTTTAAAAGAAAATGTGCCAAGGCAGTTTATATCATAAATATTTGCAAATTCATACCCGAAACCAAAGGTTCCGCTTGCGGGGATAACAGGGTTATCCATTTTTATTCCGCTTAAAATAACGCTTGTATCTACCATACGATTTCCTCCCTATAGAGCACAGGTCCGTCTTTACATATACGCTTGTTGCCGTACTTGGTTTTGCAACTGCAACCCATACAAGCACCAAAGCCACAGCCCATTCTTTCTTCAAAGCTGTACTGACCGCTTGTTTTAGCCACCGATTCAATAGCTTTGAACATCGGCATCGGTCCGCAGGTGAAGAAGTAGGTGTATTCACGGTCCATAGCATCGGTAACATAGCCTTTAACACCGTAAGAACCGTCAACTGTGGTGACAATTACTTCTACACCGAGATTTTTGAAAGCATCTTCGTAGAAAATCTCTTCTTTAGTATTAAAACCTAAAATAACGGTTGGAGTTTTGCCCATTTTTAAGAGTTCTTTGCAAAGGTTATACATTGGCGGAATACCAACTCCACCGCCTATAAGTAAGGGCTTGTCACCCGCTTTTTCGGGGTTAAAACCGTTGCCAAGACCTACAAGCATATCTAATTTTTCGCCTTTTTGCATTTTAGCCATTTGCTCGGTGCCAATGCCTACAACTTTATAAATCAAGGTTATAGTTTCGGCGTTAAAGTCGCATACCGAGATAGGACGACGCAAAAACTTGCCATCAAGTTTGATATTTACAAACTGCCCAGGCGCTAAAAGGGAAGAGGTATCTCCCGCAAGTACCATGCTGTAAACATTTGGGGCAATTTGGAAGTTGTAAAGAATTTCGTAAATTCCTTGTGTCATCATAATAAAAACACCTCGTAAATCAATATTTATTTAAATAAATTATTGATTTTAATTCGTAATTATGAATTGATTATGCATCAATAGTTGAAATTGTAAGTGTGGTTTCTTCAAGTACGTCAAGAAGTACACGGACTGTATCAAGCGCTGTGAAGATTGTAACATTGTTTTCGGTGGCGTAGCTTCTGATTTTAAAGCCATCTGTAGCGGTACCGCTAGATTCGATATCACGGGTATTGATTACATAAGCGATATGGCCTTGACGGAGAGCGTCGTGAATTTGATCGGGGTCTTCCTCAATCTTCTTGAGTACACGTGTATTAATACCGTTTTCTTTTAAGAATTTTGCAGTACCAATAGTGGCTTCAATATTAAAGCCCAAGTTATAGAAACGGCGGATAAGCGGTAAAGCCTCTTCCTTGTCCTTGTCACTGATTGTTGCAAAAACTGTGCCGTAGTTTTGAACCTTCATACCCGATGCCTGCAAAGCCTTTGATAAAGCACGGTTGAGTTTATCATCATAGCCGATAGCTTCACCGGTCGACTTCATTTCGGGGGATAGATAAGCATCAAGTCCACGGATTTTGTTGAACGAGAATACAGGAACCTTTACATACCAACGGTTCTTTTCTTGCGGATAGATATCGAAAATGCCTTGTTCTTTTAAGGATTTGCCTAAAATTACTTCAGTTGCGATATCAGCAAGGCTGTAGCCTGTTGACTTTGAAAGGAATGGAACGGTTCTCGAAGAACGGGGGTTAACCTCGATAATAAATACATTTTCGTCTTTGTCTACGATAAATTGAATATTATAAAGACCTACAATGCCAATGCCGAGACCTAATTTTTTTGCATATTGAAGAATGATGCCTTTAACCTTGTTGGAAATACTAAAAGTGGGGTAAACGCTTATTGAGTCACCGCTGTGGACACCTGTGCGTTCAACAAGTTCCATAATACCCGGGATAAATACATCTCTGCCGTCACAGATAGCGTCAACCTCAACCTCTTTACCCTGTATATATTTGTCTACAAGTACAGGGCGGTCTTCGTCAATTTCAACCGCAGTTTTAAGGTAGTGCTTTAACTGTTCTTCGTCGGCAACAATCTGCATAGCACGTCCGCCCAATACAAAAGAGGGACGAACAAGAACAGGGTAGCCGATTTCTTTAGCAGCGGCAATACCGTCTTCAATCTTTGTAACAGCCTTACCTTTTGGTTGCGGAATGTTAAGCTCGTGAAGAATTTTTTCAAAACTGTCACGGTTTTCGGCACGTTCTATTGCATCGCAATCGGTACCGATAATCTTAACTCCGCGGTCTCTAAGAGGCTCTGCCAAGTTAATAGCGGTCTGACCGCCTAAAGATGCGATAACGCCTTCGGGCTTTTCAAACTCGATAATGTTCATAACATCTTCGGGTGTTAAAGGTTCGAAATAGAGCTTGTCTGCTGTTGTATAGTCAGTAGAAACGGTTTCGGGGTTATTGTTTATAATGATTGCTTCATAGCCTGATTTTTTAATTGTGGTAACTGCGTGAACGGTTGAATAGTCAAATTCAACACCCTGACCTATACGGATAGGACCCGCACCTAATACCACGATTTTCTTCTTATCGGTGAGAATGGATGCGTTTTGGTCGTGATAAGAAGAATAGAAATAAGGGATATAGGCGTTTGTGTGGCAGGTGTCAACCATCTTGTAGGCAGGGTAAACCTTATGTTCACGGCGGAAGTTGTAAACATCAATTTCACCGCAGTCCCAAAGACGAGCTATATATTTATCTGAAAAGCCCATCTTCTTTGATTCTTTAAGGGTTGCAAGGTCAAATTTATTTGCTTTGAGGGTTTTCTCCATTTCGATAATGTTGTTAATCGCTTCAAGGAAAAATTCTGTGATTTTTGTGATTTCGTGAATTTCGCTTATAGTAGCGCCACGGTATAAAAGCTCTGCAATAGCGAAGAGATTATCGTCACGAAGTTCGCTTATATATTCACGAAGCTCATCGTCGGTCATATTATCAAATTTGTGGTGATAAAGATGGGTGATACCGATTTCGAGAGAGCGGATACCTTTGAGAAGACTTTCTTCCAATGTTGAGCCGATACCCATAACTTCGCCTGTGGCTTTCATTTGAGTGCCAAGAATATTGGAAGCGGTAGTGAATTTATCAAACGGGAAGCGTGGGAACTTTGTGATTACATAATCAAGTTTTGGCTCAAATGCGGCAGTTGTATTTGCAATGGCGATTTCGTCCAAGGTCATACCAACCGCAATTTTAGCGGTAACACGGGCTATTGGATATCCGCTTGCCTTTGAAGCAAGAGCTGATGAACGAGAAACACGGGGGTTAACTTCGATAAGGTAATATTCAGAGCTTTCGGGGTTTAGTGCAAACTGAACATTACAACCACCCTCAATTTTGAGTTCTCGGATAAGCTTAATAGCTGAATCGTTAAGCATCTTAAGGTCGTGGTCGTTAAGAGTCATTATTGGTGCTACAACAATTGAGTCGCCTGTGTGAACGCCAACGGGATCGATATTTTCCATACCGCAAATGGTAATGGCGTTGTCTTTGCCGTCACGCATAACTTCAAATTCAATTTCTTTATAGCCTTTTACGCTCTTTTCAATAAGAACCTGATGCACAGGGGAGAGTTTGAATGCGTTAAGACCGATTTCTACGAGTTCCTGCTCGTTGTAAGCAAAGCCGCCGCCTGTACCGCCTAATGTGAAAGCAGGGCGAAGTACAACAGGATAACCGATTTCTTCTGCTGCTTTTTTAGCTTCTTCTAAAGAGTAGGTGATTTGCGAGGGAATGGTGGGCTCGCCTATAGATTCGCAAAGTTCTTTGAACATTTCACGGTCTTCAGCACGTTCGATACTTTTACTGCTGGTACCAAGAAGTTCAACACCGCATTCCTTTAAAATGCCTTTTTCTTCTAATTGCATGGCAAGGTTAAGACCTGTTTGTCCGCCGATACCTGGGACAATAGCGTCAGGACGCTCGTAGCGGATAACCTTTGCCACAAATTCAAGTGTCAAGGGTTCCATATAAACCTTGTCGGCGATGGTTGTGTCAGTCATAATAGTAGCGGGGTTGGAGTTACAAAGCACTACTTCATAGCCTTCTTCTTTAAGCGCCAGGCAAGCCTGTGTACCCGCATAGTCAAATTCAGCCGCCTGACCTATAACAATAGGACCCGAGCCTATAATTAAAATCTTTTTTAAGTCTTTTCTTTTTGCCATAATTATTACTCCTTAATATACTTTATAGTATCGTTTTGCACTGTCATTTTACATTCGCCGTAAAGCTCGTAATTTTCGAAAGGGGTTGCCTTGCCCATTGACAAAAATTCAGATGTGTCTACAGTGAACTTTTTATCTAAATCCCACATTGTATATCCGTTGGACTTCAGTCCAAAACGGTTGCGTGGGTTTATTGCCATAATTTCAATTAACTTTTCTAACGTTATAATGCCCGTTTTTACAAGGAAAGTATACATAACGGGGAAAGCCGTTTCTATTCCGACAATACCGAAAGCGCTCTTTTCGAGACCTTTGCTTTTTTCTTCGGCGCTATGCGGTGCATGATCGGTGGCTATCATATCAATCGTACCGTCTTTTATGCCTTCTATGAGGGCTAAGCGGTCTTGCTCACTTCGAAGCGGTGGGTTCATTTTAAATCTGCCGTCTTCTTTAAGGTCCATATCTGTAAGAACAAGATAGTGGGGAGCGGTTTCACAGGTGATATCCACACCGTCTGCTTTGGCTTTTCTTATAAGTTCAACACTTTCTTTACAGGAAATATGGCATACGTGGTATTTACAGCCTGTTTCCTTGGCTAAATTTATATCTCGTTCAATCGGTTTCCATTCGCTTTCACTACAAATACCTCTGTGGTTATGCTCTTTGGCATAAACGCCGTCGTGGATATATCCGCCGTGCAAAAGGCTGTTGTCTTCGCAGTGGGCAACAATAATTTTATCAAGCTGTTTTGCTTTAATCATTGCTTCTTTCATTAAATTTTCCGACTGAACACCCCGTCCGTCATCCGAAAAGGCAAAGGCGTGTTTTAAATTTTCAAAATCCGAAAGCTCTTCGCCCCTTTGTCCCACAGTGATTGAAGCGTAAGGGTGGACGTTTATTACGGCATTCTTTTCTATTAAATCAAGTTGTATTTGTAAGTGCTCCTTGCTATCGGGTACGGGATTTAAGTTTGGCATTGAGCAGACATCGGTATATCCGCCTTTGGCACACGCCAAACTACCACTTTTAATGGTTTCTTTATATGAAAAACCCGGCTCTCTTAAATGAACGTGAACGTCACAAAAAGCCGGGAATACAAATAAATTATTAAAATTGGAAACAATACCGCCTGCGGTTAGCGGAAAGTCTTTACAAACAAATGTGCCGTTTTCATAAACTTTTGCATTTTTAATTACACCATTCATCACTTTTCCGCCTTTCTTAAAAAAACACCTTGCCCGCAGGCAAGGTGAATATGACAACAAACGCTATAACCCCTTGGATTATAGACCGAAAACCATATTACAATCTTGCCGGCGTCACAGCACCGTATTTAAAGATATATTTTAACTTTATATATTTTACCACGCCATTATTATATTGTCAAGATGATTACTTTATATTTTTTAAATAAATTATTTGTAAATTTAATTGATTTATGTTACAATAATTTAAGTATTTAAGTCTTGTGCATAAAGAGGCGGCGATTTTTTGAAAAAAGCATATTTTTTTGCGGTTGTTTCAATATTTTTTTGGTCTACAATGGCTACTGCCGCCAAGCTCTTGTTGAATAGTGGATATAACGGTTTTGGTGTGCTTTGGGCAAGTATGCTTTTTGCAGGAGTTTTTTTGGTTCTGGTTAATGTTTTTAACGGGAAAATCAATCTGATTAAAGGTTATAAACTAAAAGATTTTTTAATATCGGTGCTTATAGGGTTGCCCGGTATATTCATTTATAATTCGCTTTATTATCTTGGGGCGGATATTTTGCCTGCCTCACAGGCGTTTATCGTAAATTATATGTGGCCTATTATGAGCGTTGTTTTTGCCTGTGTTATTCTTAAAGAAAAAATGTCTTTTAAAAAAGGCGTCGCTATTGCAGTTTCTTTTTTGGGAGTTGGAATAGTAGCAGGCAAGGACATAGCTTCTTTTAACCACAATACACTTTTAGGTTTGGGATATTGCCTTTTAGGTGCGGTGTCATACGGATTGTTTACTGTGCTTAATAAAAAGTTCCATTATGACAAGTTGGTATCAATGATGATAAACTGCCTTGTGACTTTAGGTTTGACCACAGTAATAAATCTTATAAACGGTGGGTTGTTTGTTCCGTCTTTAACCGAAGCTATTGGGTTTGCTTGGAACGGAATCTTCACTGTGGCTGTTCCTTGTACTGCTTGGGCGTTGGCGCTTGACAGCGGCAACACCGCAAAGATATCAAACCTTGCTTACATCACCCCGTTTTTATCGCTTGTTTGGAGTTGGTTAATTCTTGGTGACAAAGGCATTATAAACTCAAATTCTATAATTGGCTTGTGCGTTATTGTTTCAGGCATTTTTATACAACTCATAAAATTCAAAAAACATGAAGACAAGGAGAAAATTTAGTGTCATTTCCACTTGATAAAATCAGAAATTTTTGTATTGTAGCACATATTGACCACGGCAAGTCTACCTTGGCTGACCGTCTTTTAGAGCATACCCAATCGGTAGCCGAGCGTGATATGGAAGAACAGATACTTGATAGTATGGATTTGGAAAGGGAACGCGGTATTACCATTAAGGCGCATGCGGTAACCCTTTATTATGATGCCAAAGATGGCGAAAGATATGAATTAAACCTTATCGACACCCCCGGTCACGTTGACTTTAACTATGAGGTTTCACGTTCTCTTGCTGCCTGTGAAGGCGCAGTGCTTATTGTCGATGCATCGCAGGGTATTGAAGCGCAGACCTTGGCAAATACCTATTTGGCAGTTGATCACGGGCTTGAAATTTTGCCTGTTATTAACAAAATTGATTTGCCGTCTGCCGAGCCTGAGCGTGTAAAGGCTGAAATTGAGGATATTATTGGCATCCCTGCCGATAACGCACCCTTAATATCGGCGAAAACAGGCGTAAATATTGAAGAGGTGCTTGAAAAAATCGTTACCGAAATTCCCGCCCCTGCGGGAGATGCAAATGCGCCTTTATCGGCTTTGATTTTCGACTCATATTATGACCCATATAAAGGTGTAATTGTGTATTTCCGTGTTATGAGCGGTAAAATTAAAGCGGGCGATAAAATCAAAATGATGGCGACAGGCGCTACATTTGATATAGTTGAACTTGGTCGCAAGAGGGCTACTTCTATGGAGTCTTGCGATGTTTTAGAGGTTGGCGAGGTAGGTTACCTTGCGGCTTCTATCAAGACTGTAAGCGAAGCACGTGTGGGTGATACAATAACCTTGGCGGACAATCCTGTCCCTGAGGCGCTTGAAGGCTACCGTAAGGTAAACCCTGTGGTTTTCTGCGGTATTTATCCTGCTGATGGCGCAAAATATCCCGATTTACGTGACGCTCTTGATAAGTTACAATTAAATGACGCTTCACTTCTTTTCGAGCCTGAAAGTTCTAACGCATTAGGCTTTGGTTTCCGTTGCGGATTTTTAGGACTTTTGCATATGGAAATTATTCAGGAGAGATTAGAGCGTGAATATAATCTTGACCTTGTAACAACTGCACCGAGTGTTGAATATAAGTTTACTTTAACAACGGGTGAAACCATAACGGTTGATAACCCCACAAACTATCCCGACCCTGCAATAATTGCCGAAGCGCTTGAGCCTGTTGCGGATGTTCACATCTATTCGCCGAGTGACTATGTTGGCACTATAATGCAGCTTTGCGAAGAACGCCGTGGTGTTTATACCGATATGAAATATATGGGTGACCGCGTTGATATTCATTATATTATGCCGATGGGTGAGATTGTTTACGACTTTTTTGATGCTTTAAAATCCCGTACAAAAGGGTACGCAAGTTATGATTATGAAATGAAGGGCTACGAAAAATCGAAGCTTGTAAAATTGGATGTTTTACTTGCAGGCGATATGGTGGATGCGCTTTCATTTATAGTTCATACCGACAATTCTTATTCACGTGCTCGTAAGATTGCGGAAAAATTGAAGGAATATATTCCACGTCAGCTTTTCGAAGTTCCCGTTCAGGTTGCGGTATCAGGTAAGGTTATTGCACGTGAAACTGTAAAGGCTATGCGTAAGGACGTACTTGCAAAATGCTACGGCGGCGACATTACCCGTAAGAAAAAGCTTCTCGAAAAGCAAAAAGAGGGTAAAAAGCGTATGCGCCGATTAGGTAATGTTGAAGTTCCGCAAGAAGCATTTATGGCAGTGCTTAAACTGGATGAGTAGGTGAAAAAATGACAAGACGTGAAAAGGCGATTCGTAAAAGAAATATATTTTTAGGCATTTGCGCTTGTGTTTTAATTTTGGCAATAGCCTTGGTGGTTTTTATAATTTGGGCTGTCACAAAAGGTGAAAACAATCAAACTGAAAACTCCTCGATAGATAGTATTTCGAGTGATATATCCGAAAGTGAGTTGTCTTCTTCGAGTGACACTACAAGTTATACACAAGAAGCACCGCACGGTTTAGATATAGAATTTGAAAATCTTTTGGTTGTGAATGGATGGAATCCACTACCCGAAGACTACGATTATGAAGAAAATCTTACAACCATTCCGCAAAAGTATATCAAAGGCTCTCTTACTAAAATAGATAAGGATATCTGGCCTTATTTACAGGCTATGCTTGATGATGCTCTCGCCCAAGGTATTGATATTGGTGTATGGTCGCCTTACCGTTCTTATGATACACAAAAAATGCTTTTTGAAAGGCAAGTGAAAAAGCAAATTGTTAACGGTGTGCCTGAAGCCGAAGCCGAGGACAAGGCGGCAACAGTGGTGGCAAGACCGGGGACGAGTGAGCATAACACAGGACTGGCACTTGATATTAACTGCGCTAATGATTCTTTTGAAAAAACAAAGGCATACGAATGGCTTAAAGAAAATGCCCAAGATTATGGCTTTGTAATGCGTTATTCAAAGGAAAAACAGGAAAAAACGGGAGTTATTCACGAATCTTGGCATTGGCGCTTTGTGGGTGTTAAGGTTGCGAGGGAAATGAACGACCTTGATATGTGCCTTGAAGAATATGTTGAGTATAAAAAATAAGATTAAAAACCTTCCGAAAGGAAGGTTTTTTGCATTATAAAGTGATATTTGCACACACTATTTAAAAATTAAGTGTGGTGAAAAAATGTCAGGACAGATATCGGACTATAAAAATTGTTATTTAAGCGGAAACTTAAAAGAGGACATTGCTTTTTTTAAAGAAATATTCAAAAAAGACGTTATTTTGCGTGTTAAGGAAATCAGCGCAAGAAAGGAAGAGGTCTTTGATTGTGCGCTGATATATATGGACGGTATGACCGATTCTGACCAGATAAATGAGGCGATAATCCGACCTTTATTAACAGTAAATGTAAAAAATGAGAGCGCAGATATAGCGGATTTTATAGGCAAACAGATACTTTTCACCCGTGATGTCAAGAGAAAAGAAAATATATCGGAAATTTTAGAGGGTGTGCTCTACGGCGAGGCATTACTTTTAATAGATGGCAGTAAAACTGCGCTTATGATGGATGTTAAGGGATTCAGAACCCGAGGCATTACCGAGCCGCAGGAGGAAAGAATTTTACAAGGACCCCGTGAGGGTTTTGAAGAAGCTGCACTTCTTAATCTTGCGATGCTTCGGCGAAAGCTTTTGACACCCGATTTATGCGTTGAAATGATGCGAGTGGGCAGACGCACATCAACAGCAGTTTTTATATGTTATTTGGGTACACTTGCCAACCAAGAAACCGTTAATGAAATAAAGGAAAGAATAAATAAAATTGATATTGACGGTATTTTGGATACCAACTATATAACTGAACAGATAAGGGATAATAAACTTTCACTTTTTAAAACAAGCGGAACGACAGAGCGCCCTGACATTGTGGCGGCAAGACTTCTTGAAGGTAGAATTGCTATTGTGGTTGACGGTACACCGATGGTGGTAACTGTGCCATATTTATTTTCTGAAAACTTTCAGTCAGATGAAGACTATTACCAAAACTATTTGTTAAGCTCTGCCGAAAGGCTTTTGCGGTATTTTTGCTTCTTTTTAAGCATCAGTATCCCGTCGGTTTTTATTGCGCTATCCACATTTCATCGGCAACTTTTACCAACACCTTTTGCAATAACGGTTATTCAGCAGCGAGGCGGGGTGCCTTTTACACCTGTTTGGGAATGTGTTGTGATGATACTTGTTTTTGAAATACTAAAAGAAGCGGGTATTAGAATGAGCCAAAACCTCGGACACGCTTTAAGTATTGTGGGCGGTCTTGTTGTCGGTCAAGCGGCGGTGGAAGCGAGAATTATAAGTTCGCCGATACTAATTGCGGTGGCACTTTCGGGCATAGCGGGTCTTATGCTTCCACGCCTTAAAACTGCAGTGTTTTATTTGCGAATAGGATTTGTTTTAATATCTGCGGTGTTAGGCATTTACGGATATTTTTTAGCGCTGATTTTTTTAACACTTCATATTTTCTCGCTTTCATCCTTTTCTATCGATTATACTGTATCACTAAAAAGAGCGAATTTGCAAAGTCTAAAGGACACGGTTTTCCGGGCGCCTTGGGATATTATGAGAAAGCGCCCCTTTTTTAACCGAAACATTATTCGTAAAGGAAATAGAAAATAAAAATGAAAAAAATCAGTATAATTATAGTTTTATTGTTATTTCTTTGCGGTTGCGACAAAACACAACCTGAATATTTAATTTCGAGTATGGGCTTTGATTATAGCGGCGGGAAATATATTGCTTGTTTTGAGGCGGTTGTGATAAATTCCGAAAATACCGACCAAACTGTAAAGCTTTTAAAGGGAGAGGGAAGTAGTATTAAAGAAGCGGTAAGCGTAATAAAAAAGAAATGCACACAACCGCTTTTAATGTCGCATTGCGGGGTTATTGCGGTCAGTGAAAATATGCCACCGCAGTATTTTAAAGAGGTGTGTGATTTTTGCTACAACAAAGAAGAAATCACACTTTCGGCGTTCTTTATAAAAACCTCTAACCCACAAGAGTTGCTATCCATAAAACCCTTATCTTCGGTATGTGTCGGGTATGATATTATGGGGCTTATAAAGCAAAATCCGCATTTTGAAAATCGGTTTTTTGAAGTGATAAATTCGGGGTATAAAGCCCGTTTGCCAAAAATCACTCAAAAAGACGGGGGACTTTATTTTGAAGGCTAATGTGAGTGAATTTTATAAAAAACATTTCTTAGGGTTATCGGCGCTTTTTGTTTTGGGAAACACTGTTATAACTGCGCCGAAAACAAATGCCGATCAGTTTAATTTTTTGGGCTTTTTGGTTGCAGGTATTATATCTTTGGCGGTTTATTTTTTGGTTTATTTACTGCCTTTTAATAGGATAACAGCGGTGATGGGTTGTTTGTTAGCCTTGTTTTGTATTGGCGATGCAGGGATTAGTTTTATAAGGTTTATTCACAATAATTTATTGCCTGAAACAAAGCCTTTTTTTATAGTTTTGCCTTTTATTCTCGTGCTGACCTTTATTGCCTTTAAAACAAATGAAATGCTGTTTAAATTTTCGGTTGTAAGTTTTTTGCCTGTGGTTGCGGTTATATTATTTTTCTTTTTTGCTACTTTGAAAGATTTTAATATTAAGAATATTTTTATTTATGAATTGCCAAATTTAGAGGTTTTTTATAAACAGACTTTACCATATATTAAAAGCATTGCCTTGCCGAGCGCTTTACTTGCTTTCTTTTCAAAGACATCAGGGTTTAAAAAGGGTGTGTCGGTGAGTGGATTTGCCATAGGATTTGTGCTTTTGGGTATTACAATTCTTAATTCTGTTTTGCTTTTCGGTATTGAATTTTCAGGGGTACTCGATTATCCTTATTCATCGGCAGGAAGCACGGTCACATTCGGCAATCTTTTTACCCGTATGGACGGTTTTTTATACTTTGTATATCTTGCTTCTTGTATAGTTAAATGTGGGGTTGGAATATTTGCAATAAAAAAATCAAGGAACAAATTTGTTCCTTGATTTTTACTTTAATTCGATTATAAGCCCTAAATTTCCACGCTCACCGTTTGTTGCGCGGTGGGAGTGCATAGTATCACAATTACAGCAGGTGCAAATGTCAGATAAATCGATATTTTCTTCTCTAATACCTGAATTTATAAGAATTTGCTTATTGGCTTCCAGCAAATCGAGCATATATTTGCCGTTTTCTTTCTTTAAGAAGATTTTATCTGTTTTAAGGTAGCTAAGTTTTTTGAATTCGTTATAAACAGGGTCATCAACTTCATAGCAACACTGCTTAATGCATGGACCGATTCCCGCAATAATGTCGTCTGGATTGCAACCGAATTCCTGTTTCATTTTTTCTACGGTCTTTTTGCCGATTTCTTTTACAGTTCCGCGCCAACCTGCATGAGAGGTGGCAATAACCTTCTTTTCAGGGTCCAAAAACACAAGCGGTGTACAATCGGCATATTGGGTTACAAGCGCAACCTTTGGAACGTTAGTAATAAGCCCATCGATATCGCAAAAAGATTCTTTAAAAATTCCCGTACCACGATGTTCTTCGGTTACAGTCTTAATATTATCGGTATGAGTCTGACGGCTTAAAATGAGATTATTTATATCAAAACCTAAACAGTCACAAAGTATTTGGTAGTTTTTTAAAACATTTTCTCGTTTATCACCGTTTAAAAAGCTAACATTCATACTCTTGTATTTCCCATCACTCACACCGCCTAATCGGGTAGTGAAAAGGTGATTAACAAGACCTGTTTTTTCGAGTTTTGGAAAGGTTATATAGGTGACGCCGTTTTTTGTTCTTATATTTAAATTGTTTGAAAACATAAATCAGTTTCCTTTGCCTGTGATTTTTTTAAAAAGTTCTTCGGAATTTTTTAAAAGTTTTTGTTTATAATCAATGCCGAACTTTTTCTCAATTATCATAAAGGCCTCATTTAGTAATGGTGGGCGGTGGTCTTTGGAATGAGTATCGGTAGCGATAAAGCTTATTACATTTTCTTTTATAAGTTTTTTAAGGGTTCTCGAATAATGGCGGTTTGTAAAAGATGATGCATTAACCTGTGTTAAAATGTTATTTTCTTTAATAAAGGTAACAAGCTCTTTGAAACCTTTTTCTCTATGATAACGCTCGATATGAGCGAGAATAGGCGTTATGCCAAGGGTATCCCTTAAATATAGCAGTTCCTTTTGAAAGCCTTTGCCTAACAACGAAAAACTCGGCTCTAATAAAATGTAATTGGAGCCGTTTAAGGCAAGTTTCTCAAGCTCGGAGGCTTTGCTGATTCCACTATAATAGAATACTTCACAACCCAGATAAATATTCGGTAGATTTTTTGTTTTTATTGTATTTTCAAGTTCACAAAACTTAGAGTTTACAGTTGTTATAAAATCTTCTAAAACATCAGTCTGCGGATAAAAATGAGGTGTTGCGATAACGTCTGTGATACCTTGCGAATACATATCTTTAAGCAGTTCTATAGATTCGTCTAAATCTTTAGCGCCGTCGTCAACTCCACCGAGAATATGCGAATGTATATCAAAAAACAAAAAATCACCTCTTTTTTATAATGTTATATAAAAACGGGAGAAAAGAATCTCCCGTTTTCGAATAAATTATTTTCCGTAAGAATTGTTAGAGTAGCGGTAGTAGTTATATTTACCCCTTGAGTAGTAACCGCCCTTACCGCCGGAACCATTGATTATAACACCGTCAAGCTCAATATCCAAAACCTTAAGGCTGTCATAAGCATATTCAAAGGCTTCGTATTTGGTAACACCCGCGCGGATAACCATAACAAAAGCATCGCTTTTTTGAGCAATTATCAAGGTATCGGAAACGATATTGATAGGCGGAGTATCAAGAATGATAAAATCATAATGCTCTTCAAGTTGTTCTAAAAGATTGTCAAAAGTAACATCACTAAATAATTCCGATGGGTTTTTAACCTTTGAGCCCGAGGTTATAACATCTAAAAAGTTGTTGTAGTGAATAACAACATCCTCTAGTGAAGCATCACCAATAAGCACATCCATACAACCTTTTTCGTTGTTTAGTTTGGCTTTTTTATGGATAGAGGGCTTACGTGAGTCGGTATCGAGAATGACAACCTTTTTATTAAGTTGTGAGAGTGTGATGGCAATATTAAGTGCGGTTGTAGACTTGCCTTCAGCCGCATTAGGACTGGAAATTGCTAAAATCTTGCCATCAGCCTTAGACATAATGGAAATAAGGTTTGTTCTTAAATTTTTATAAGATTCAACAATAGCAAAGGGAGTTTTGTTAAGCTCGGAATTTATAATCTTTTCGCCTGAGCCTTTTTTTGATGACTTAATTGCCATAGTAACTACCTCCCTTATAATAAGATTTTGCATATTTACCCGACTTAGCGGTTGCAAAATCAGGGATATCGCCTAAAACGGGGATATTATATCTATCCTTGAAGTCTTCTTCAGACTCAATAGTTGTATTAAACAATGAAATAATGTAAACCACAACGAAGGCAAGAAGTGCGCCGATTAGCATTGCAAGGGCAGTGGTTGAGGTTGTACGGGGATAGGTTTTTCCGGCGCCGTCACAAGCGTAAATTCTTGTGCGGGTGTTGGGGATACTTTCGTTTATGTAATCGGGGGTTAATTCCAAGAACATATTGGTGATTTTTGCGGCTTCGTCTTTATCACCCATTTCGAATTTTACATCAATAAAGAGTGAATAATCACTGCGCTTTGTAATTGAGGCAAAACTTTTCAGTTGGCCGTATGAATATTTACCGCCGAGTTTGTCAGAAAGTTCTTTATAGATATCGTTTGTTGAAAGAATATCCTTAACGGTTGTAAGTAGGTTAATAGAGGCTGCTATGTCGGCATTGTTAACCTTGTCGCTGTTTGTGATTTGGGTGTTTTGGTTGTCATTTTCAAAGATACCGCCGTTTGTAACTACAACAGAACCTGATGCAGCATAGCGCTCTTCTAAATGAAATTCGCAATAACAAAATGCGGCGGCACCAAAAAGAATGGCGCACAAAAGAATCACAACAAAGTTTTTGATGAGCAACCGAAAAATATGATAAATAGAAAATTCGTTCACATTATTCCTCTTTTCAATTCGTTTTAGTAGGTGTCACAATAAACCATTTAATATTATAACTTATGTTTTTATATAAAGCAACAGTTTTTTTAGCGAATCGAAAATTTCGTTTTTGTCCGCGTAGGCGTTTTTGTAAACCTCAATAACGCTTGTGCCGGAAAAGTTTTTTTCACTTAAAATTTTGAAAAAGGTTTCAAAATCAAATTTGCCTTTTAAGGGTAGCAGACAATCACCCGCTAAAGAGTGGTCGCTTATATGAAAATGGCGTATGTTATCCCAAAATTCGTTTATTAAATCAAGGGGGTTGTAGCCGCAGCGGATAGATTGCTTTATATCAAAGCAAAACTCGGCATCGTTTCCTAAAATATCACACATTGAACGTAAAAATTCAATATCGCCCGAGCGGTAATTTACAACATTTTCCTGTAAAACCGTAATACCGTTTTTTTGTGTCTCACGGTTTAGTGCCATAAATCTTTCACAGTATTCTTCGTCGGTAGTAAGCCCGTTTGGCTTACCGCCGTGCAAAATTATATATTTTGAGCCCAACGCTGCTGCCACTTCGGAATAACGGGCGAATTTTTGCAAAGAATCTTTAAATCTGCGCTCATATTCCGAAAAAATCATAAACGATTCTGCAAGTGACATTGTTGGGTGAACAGCCGCAATATCGATATTGTAATTTTCTTTTATATCAAGCAGAATGTCGATAAAAGAAGGCTTTAATTCGCTTTCGGAATTAAAGAAAATTTCAGTGTGCTTTACCCCCGCTTTGCCGATTTCTTTGAGTGCGAGTTCAGTTTCAAGCGGGTAAAGGGAAGCGGTAGAAACGCCGATTTTCATTTAATTTTCTCCCTTCGGTGTAACATAAACTGTTTTATTTGTGGTGTAAATTACCATACCCGCCTTTGCGCCCTTTGGCTTTTTGACATATTTTATAGGGGTGTAATCTACCGCCACATTTGAAGAGTTTTGTGCTTTGGAATTTTGGGCGGCAAGGAGAGCGGCTTTGAGTATTGTTTCTTGCGATACTTCGTTTGTGCCGCAAAATACAACAACATGGCTTCCGGGTTGGTTTTTAACATGGAACCATAAATCCTGCTTTGAGGCAATAACAGTAGTAAGGCTGTCGTTTTGCTTGTTGTTTTTGCCGACAAGTATTTTATAGCCTTCTATCGAAGTGTATTCTTTAAATTCGTTTTGTATTTCCTTTTGTTTTTTAGAATGTGTGTGTTGTTTTATATAACCGCCGTCAGCTAATTCTTCCCGTATTTGGGCAATATCCGAAAGGGAAGAGGCTCGTTCTATACTGTCAAGAACCGAGTCAAAATATATAAGTTCTTGTCTGTCCTTTTCGGTGAGCTCTTTTAGAGTTTGCTCGGCGGTATAGGTTTTTTTGTATTCCTTGAAATATTTATTGGCATTATTTTGCGGAGAAAGGGAAGTATCAAGCGGTATTCTTACCGTTTCCAAATTTTCGCTGTAGTAATTCGGAACTTCGGCAAAGGAAGCTCCTTTTTCTATTGCAAATATGTTGGCTTTGATAAGTTCGCCGTATATTCGTAAATGCTCGCGGTTCTCACATTTTTTAAGTTCTTGAAGCCTTAAAGCGAGTTTCTTTTGAGTTCGGTTTTTGAGATTATTTATAAGTTTTAAAATATCTTTGGCATTTGTATTTACACGCAAAATATTTTCTTTTGCAGTGTAAAATGCATCAAGAAGTTGTGAAAAACTTTCGAATATTCTATTTTGAAATGAATTCCCATACTGCGAAATTTCGGTGAAAGTAAAGTCAAATGGTTCGCCGTTTTTATCCAATATTAGTATAGGTTTTGTTTCATTTTTAAGGTCATTTATAATTTTTTCAAGACCACTTTTTGTATCTTGCGAATTTTCAATTTCTCGGCAAATAAGGGGAGAAAAGCCATCTATTGCCTGAAGAAATGAAGTTTTTTGTGCTTGGCTTAAAATTTTATCGGCATTAGAATTTAAAGGGTTTAATTTTTCTTGTCTTTCGGGCAGTGTGTAGGTGGCACCAGGTAGGATAAGACGGTTTGCGGTTTCTACATCACTTCGTCTTAAAGCGTCAATAATTTTACCCTCACAATTCACTAAAACAATATTCGCTTTTCCGCCTATGAGTTCACAAACAAGACGGATTTCGGTTATATCACCCATCTCACTTGTTGCGGAAAATACAAAAGTTATAACTCTTTCAAGTTCGGGTTGTAAAATATCAATAAGCCTTGCGCTTAAAAGATATTTTCGCATAAGCATACAAAACATTGGCGGTTTGGAGGGGTTTTCATATTTATTTTCGGTAAAATGAACACGTTGTGCGCCTGATTTTGCAGATATAAAAAGTCTTTTTTGAAAGCCTTTTTTACGCAGCAAAAATACCAACTCATCGCGAGACGGTTGGTAAATTTTATCAATATGACAATCAATAGCGGTTTTTAGTTCGCCAAGTACTTTGTGCACAAATGCGCCGTCAAGTGCCATTTTTATTCTCCGTTAATAATTTTTCTATTTGTTCACATAAAAATTTGTATTTTTCAAATTCTTTTCTTTTATTTTCGATGTTTTCAAGGGCGTTCATACATTCAAAAAGTCTTTTTTGCTGTTTTTTAATATATAAAACGCCTTCAGCATTTAAGGGTATTTTTCCTATAAAGTAGAAATGCTCTGGATATGTATATTCGGCGTTTGTGAATTTTGCGGTCATTACCGAATAGAGCTTTTTGTTTTCAGAAACAGGAGTTTCACTCATAATTTCAAAACCGCTTTGGGTTAAAAATTCACGCAACACTTCGGCAGATGTGGTGGGCTGAAGTATTAAATGTAAACTCTCATTTTTTATCCATTCGCAGTTTTTTAGTATATGAACAATAACTTCTCCGCCCATACCTGCAATAATCACAGTATCGGCTTCATTTTGTGACACACCCGAAAGACCGTCGCAAAGGCGGAGTGATATATCCGTAATACCGCTTGACGAAATGTTTTTTCTTGCATTTTCAAGCGGTTTTTCGTTAAGGTCGGTAGCAATTACTGATTTTGCAATACCTTTTTGTTTAAGGTAAATCGGTAAAAGACCATGGTCTGTGCCTACATCACAAACCCTTGCACCAAGGGGTACAAGGGAAGCGATGGTTTCAAGTCTTAAACTTAAATGTGTCATTACTTATTGGCAAAATATGCGTTAAGTTTTTCCACTAAATCATCACAGTCAGTTCCGTGGACCTGACATGCCTGCTCAATGGTCTCG
The DNA here is from genome assembly GCA_017537195.1 of Clostridia bacterium. Classification (GTDB taxonomy): domain Bacteria; phylum Bacillota; class Clostridia; order Oscillospirales; family Acutalibacteraceae; genus UBA737. The sequence goes on along the minus strand of JAFYLF010000034.1, from coordinate 20,319 downwards.
CCGCGGGATGCGGGCATCCAAGGCAGTGCATACCGATTTCGAAGAAATACTGCGCACAGCCTGTATCTATATCCAATACGTCGCCTATAAGCATATCTTTTGTGATTTTCATTATTAAAACTCCTTAAAATTATGTATTTATTTTAAAACAAATTTACTGTTTTATCCAAATCGGTGCGGTTGTGGTTGTAAAGTTTGCGGTTATCCATAGCCCAGAGTTTGCCTGAAAAATTATCGGCTTCGGTACTGCTTACAGCCTCGTGCATTTCGTAAACCCGAGAATCCATTAAGTCAAGCTCCGATAAAAGTTCAGCTTCTATAAACGAAGGTCTTACTGCGGCGCCGTAATCGGGTTCGCCGTGGTGGGATAAAACCATATGTTCTAAAAGCATTGCGGTTTTTTTGGAAATTCCGAGATTTTCGGCATATTTGTTAATAATCATAGCCCCCATAGTCAGATGCCCTAAAAGGTTGCCCTCTATAGAGTATCCTGAAGCAATTCCCGTTTCGGCTACTTCAAATTCGCAAAGCTTTGCAATATCGTGAAGAATTGCGCCCGAAATTAAAAGCTCACGGTCAACAAACGGGTAAATTTTGCAAACGCCTTCGGCTAATCTTACAATAGTAAGAGTGTGTAAAAGAAGTCCTCCCCGTACTGCGTGGTGCAGTTTAAAAGCAGCAGGCCAGTAGAGAAGTTTCAGCCTGTTATCTTTCAAAATTTCGCAGACGATTTGCTTCAAATCGGAATCCTTAAAATTTTCGGCAATAGAAAAAAGCTCGTTATACATATCTTCGCCCGAAAATTTAGCCGATTTTACAAAATCTTCGGGATTTATATTGTCTTCTGGTGAGGTAGGGCGGATACGCTCTACACGGAGTTGGTCGCTACCGTTATATTGTGAAACTGTACCGCGCACTTTAACAATCTGGTTAGCATCATATTCGCCATGGATTTCGGGAGAATAACGCCAGAGCTTTGCGTTGATTTCGCCGTCGGCATCACCCAAAGTCATATCAAGATAGCTGTCGCCCTTTGATGATGTCTTTTTTTCGACATTTTTAATTATGCAGAAACCTTCTACAAGGGAGTTGTTGTCAATAGGTGTAAAATTCATAGTAAATTCCTTCTAATGATATATTAGTTAAATTATATAACATTTTTGGTGATATTGCAACAATAAAGAGCGAAAAATTTTGCTTGACAACTAAATTGATTTAATGTATTATATGAAAAGGATTGGTTATAAGTACGATTTTGGAGTATTAATGGGAATAAATTTTGTCGAAAATAACAAAAAATTGACCGATGATGAGGTCATTTTGCTGATAAATCAAGGTGAATATGAAAATTTGCAGATTATAATTGACCGTTATCTTCCGCAAATTGTAAAAACTGCTAAAAAATACTGCCCCCAAAACGAGATAGAAGACGCCGTTCAAGAGGCGATATTTGCTTTGTATTCAGCAATAAAAAATTACAACCCACAAAGAGCTTCATTTTCTTCCTTTGCAAGTGTTTGTATAAAACGCTCTGTTGTATCCCGTCTTCGTAAAAGCAATTCCGGTAAAATTATCCCAGAAGAGTTAATTTTACCCATAGACGAAGCAGAATTACCCTATCTTAACAGTCCCGAGAGTATTTTAATCGAGCAAGAGGATTATAATAATCTTAAAGAGAATATAAAACTTGAACTTTCAAGTTTGGAATACAATGTTTTGCAGCAGTTTTTAGATGGTAAAACCTATCTTGAAATTGCTAAGCATTTAAATATAACCGAAAAGGCTGTGGATAATGCACTAATGCGTATCCGCAAGAAAATTAAGAAATAATGGCTAAAGCCGTATATATGCCCTTGTAGTTTAAAAAGAAAAACATTGTAATCAAAGAATACGGTGCGATTCCGTACGGGGCAACAATAAAAACCTAAGAGAGGTAAAAGGAAATGTTTGAAGACAAGACACTGGTTTGCAAAGACTGCGGAGAGGAGTTTGTTTTCACTGCAAGAGAGCAGGAATTTTATGAATCCAAAGGCTTTGTAAATGAACCGCAACGCTGCAAGCCTTGCCGTGACAAACGCAAGAATGCAGGAAGAGCGCCGAGAGAATTGCACGAAGCTGTATGCGCTGCTTGCGGTGGTGTGGCAAAGGTTCCGTTTATTCCACGTGATGACCGTCCGGTTTATTGCAGTGAATGCTTCGCAAAAATGAAGGAAGAAGAATCAGCTGAAGAATAATTTTAAGACTGATGCGCTGTCTCACAGGAGACAGCCTTTTTCTTTATTTTCAAAAATATTCATATTTTTTTAATACTCTTTTTTAAAAAATATGGTAATATATATTTTGAAAGTAGGTGTAAAGCTTGAAATATAAGATATTGATTGTCGATGATGATGAAAATATTTGCGAACTTTTGAGGCTTTATTTGGAAAAAGAGGGCTTTGAAACGGTGGTTGCTAATGACGGCGAAGCGGCGGTAAGCGCGGCGCAAAAATATTCGCCCGACCTTATCTTACTTGATATAATGTTACCGCTTCTTGATGGTTGGCAGGTTTGCAGAGAAATTCGCAAAACGCAAGAGACACCCATTATAATGATTACAGCAAAGGGCGAAGTATTTGATAAAATATTAGGGTTAGAACTCGGTGCGGATGACTATGTAACAAAGCCCTTTGATACAAAGGAAGTTGTAGCCCGTGTTAAGGCAGTGCTTCGCCGCAGTAATGATAAAAATAAAAAGCAAATCGATGAAGTGAAGTTCGATAAACTTCGCATAAATTTAACAAATTACGAGCTCGAGGTGGATGGCAAGCAAATTGATACTCCACCTAAAGAACTTGAACTCATATATCATTTAGCCAACAATCCAAACAGAGTTTACACACGTGACCAACTGCTTGACGAAGTATGGGGTTTTGACTATTACGGTGATTCAAGAACGGTTGATGTTCATGTTAAGCGACTTCGTGAAAAGCTTGAAAACATATCGGAAGAATGGTCGCTTAAAACTGTTTGGGGTGTTGGATATAAGTTTGAGGTTAAGTAGTTTATGAAGCTTAAACTTTTTAAAAAATTTTTCTTTATAACTGTAAGCGTTGTAGCGGTGAGCCTTGTTGTGCTTATGATGATTTTATCGGTGGTGCTTAATGATAATTTTACCGAGTCTTCATATAAAACATTAAAGGAATGCTGTGTGCAGATAAGTGATACCTTCGAAAATTTTTCCACAGGTGAAAGCAGTGGTGAGTTTTCCAATATTGCGGTATCTTTGTCACAGGTTTCGGGAAGTGATATTTTCATAACCGATTCTCACGGCACGATATTGATGTGTGCGTGTGACGAATGGCAGGAAAACGGAAAGTGTATGCATTCGTCTTATATTATCCCTAAAGATATTATCGATAAGGTCGGTGAAGATGGCAGAGTTGAAATCAACACTTTAGGTATATATAGATATCCTCATTATGTATCTGCGAAATCAATAAGTGAAGAAAATAATTATTTTGTCTTTGCTACAAAACTGCTTTCGGAATCAAGAAATTTACTTTCTAAAATTTCTAAAATTTATTATCTTTGGGCGCTCATTCCATTGGCATTTATGTTTATTGCGATATATGTTCTCACATATCGGCTAACAAAACCGCTTAAGAGTATGTCGGAAGCGGCAAAGGCGATGTCTAGGGGTGATTTCTCAAAGCGTGTACCCGTTACAAGTGATGATGAAATCGGCGAGTTGGCGGTATCGTTTAATATGATGACTAATTCTTTGTCAAGGCTCGAAAGTATGAGAAAAAGCTTTGTCGGCGATGTGTCGCATGAGCTTAAAACACCTATGACCACTATCGGCGGATTTATTGACGGAATTCTTGACGGTACAATAAAGGAAGAGGAAAGAGAATACTACCTCGGTATTGTATCAGGGGAAGTAAAACGTTTATCCCGTCTTGTGAACGGAATGTTAAGTATGACAAGGCTTGAATCGGGAGAATTTTCATTAAAGCCCATAAGATTTGATTTTTATGAGCTTTTATGCACAATAATGATAAGTCAAGAGCAACGGATTGAAAAAAACAAACTTGAAATTGATGGCTTGGATAGCCTTGAAAGTGTTGAAATTTGCGCCGATAAAGATTTAATACATCAAGTGATTTATAATCTTGTGGATAATGCAATTAAATTTTCAAACGTGGGTGGAAAAATATCCTTTTTGCTTACTGAAAACAAAGAGGATATAGTCTTTACCATAACAAATACAGGGGTTGGTATTCCTGAAAAAGAACTTCCCTTTGTTTTTGAAAGATTTTATAAGGGGGATAAATCCCGTTCGGCAGTTAAAAACAGTACGGGACTGGGACTTTATATTGTGAAAACTATAGTTTCGGCGCATAAAGGCACTATTTCGGTAAAAAGCAAAGAAGACAAGTTTACTGCCTTTAAGGTCGTATTACCAAAGGAGAATTAAGATGGAAGAATTGAACAACTTTGATTATAATAATGAGGTGGAAAAGGCTGAACCTCAAGCAGAAGAGACTTCTTCCCAATTGGAAGAAGTTAAAGAAGCACAGGAGCCTGTAATCGAGCCAGAGGAAGAAATCAAAGAACAGCAAGAACCACAACCCACCTTCATACCGCCTTATAATCCCATAAACTATACCGCAATAAAACCCATAGAAGACCGCAAACCGATGAGTCAGGGACTTAAAATGTTTGCACTAATAATGGTGGCGGTTATTGCGCTCACTTCCGCTTGTGCTGCAGGTTATTTTCTTGGAAGAGGCGATAGCGGTAACAAGGGTGCAGTTGTAGGATTGGAGGCAAAACCTAAAGATAACGACGAAATGACCGCCTCACAGGTTTATGAAAAGGTTAATCCGAGTGTTGTAGGTATTTGTGTTTACAATTCTAAAGGTAAGGGCGCAAATGCCAGCGGTGTTATATATTCGAGTGATGGATATATCGTTACAAACGACCATATTTATTCTGATATCGGTGCGGCTAAATTTAAGATCTATACCTATGACGGTAAGGAATATGATGCAAAATATATTGCGGGTGACAAGGTGTCTGACCTTGCGGTTTTAAAGATTGACAGCGGAAAATTCACCCCTGCAGTTTTAGGTAATTCCGAAGAGATAATCTTCGGTGAAAATGTGGTGGCAATAGGTCGTCCGGGTGGTGCGTCCGATTCTTCAAGCATTACAAAGGGTATTATTTCTGCAACCTCAAGAAGAGTCCAGACAACCTCTAATTATTCTTCCCGTCTTATAGAAACCGATACACCTATAAACCCAGGCTCTTCTGGCGGAGCGCTTGTTAATATGTACGGTCAGGTTGTTGGTATTACATCTTCAAAACTCGCAAGTAGTGATATTGATGCAGTGGGATATGCTATTCCAACCACTACAGTTAAGCGTATTGTAGAAGAACTTATAAAGACAGGCTCTATTGTGACAAGAGCAAAGCTTGGTATCACTTATCAGGCGATTGATTCGGTTACTGCGAGTATTAGTAACTATAAATATGAAGGTCTTTATGTAGATTCGGTTGCCGCTGATAGCGACCTTTACGGTAAGATTTCTAAAGGTGATATTATTACTCATATCAACGGAATAGAAGTTACAAGTGATGTTATTGTGCTTGATATTATTGAAAAGGCAAAAGCGGGTGACAAGATACGGGTTACCTTTGTTAATGAAAAGGGCGGCAGTAAAACAATAGATGCTGTTCTAAAGGCGAATGTGAGTGAATCAAGCTACTCACAAATCGAGCAAGAAGATAAACTGCCTGATTTTTCAGGCGGACAAAACGGTGGAGAATTTAATTTCCCGTTCGGCGAATAAAGATAAAAACGGTTGACTAAAAGTCAGCCGTTTTTTTGTGCAAATATTTTTAAAAAGCGGTGGCTTATCGACAAAGTTTTCAAAAATGTGGATGTATAATATATTTGGTGATTATATTGATTGTCTATGCCGATATTCTTGTTTTTCTTAACACTATTGTAGATTATTTTTTGCTGTTAGCAACGGCGAAAATAACGCACGAAAGGCTTAAAACTTTCAGAACAGTTTTGGCTTCTTTTTTGGGAGGACTGTCTTCTTTTTACATATTTTTGCCAAGTCAAAAAACCATTGTTGAATTTTTGTATAAACTCGGCATAGCATTTTGTATAAGCGCTGTGTGTTTTAAATTTAAAGGAATTAAGCAATATCTCAAAAATACAGGTGTTTTTTTCTTGGTTACCTGCGCTTATGCGGGGGTAATGTTCGCTTTTTGGGTGGTTTTTAAGCCTTATGGTATGGTTATAAACAATTCGGTGGTTTATTTTCACATTTCACCGATAGTTTTGGTAGGCTCTACTGTGGCTGGGTATATTGTGTTTGCAGTTCTGTGGCGGATATTTCAAAAAGGCGCCTCGCTTGCAGAAATGTGCGAGGTTACAGTTTTTGCAAACGGCAACAGTGTTCGGCTTAAGGCTATAGCCGATACGGGAAATTCTATTGAGGATGTCTTCCAAAAAAGTGATGTTATTATTGCTGAAAAAAGAGAAATTGAAACACTTTTCGGTAGTGTAGATTTTACGCTTAATAATGACTTGAAAAGGCGATACCGAATTTTGCCCTGCAGTACAGTTTCGGGATATGATACCCTTGATAGTTTCCGTTGCGACAGTGCAACGGTTGAATTTTCGGGCAAAAAAACGGTTCTTAAAAAACCGCTTTTGGCGGTATCAAAGGTAAGTCTTGTTGACGGCTATAATGCCATAGTTAATCCAAAAATTTTAAGGTGAGTATTATGAAAATTAAAACTTTATTATATATATTTCTTTTAAAAATCGGGTTTTTGAAACCTACATTTTATATAAACGGACCCGAAACATTACCGCCGCCACTTTCTCAAGCGGATGAAACAAAACTTGTTAATAAAAGCGATAAGGCATCAAGGGATGCTTTGATAGTTCATAATTTAAGGCTTGTGGTATATATTGCCCGTAAATTTGACAGCGCAAACACTAATATTGAAGACTTAATTTCAATAGGCACAATAGGTCTTATAAAGGCGGTTAATACCTTTTGCCCCGAAAGAAATATCAAACTTGCCACATACGCTTCACGCTGTATTGAAAATGAGATACTTATGTTTTTGCGAAAAAGCGTTACTTGGCGGCACGAAATTTCTATTGACGAGCCGCTTAACATAGATTGGGACGGAAACGAGCTTTTGCTTTCGGATGTTTTGGGCAGTGATGGTGATGAGATAGGAAGAGGAGTAGAGCAGGAAGATGAAAAGCAGTTGCTTAATGCATTTGTAAAAGGTTTGCCGGTGCGGGAAAAGCAAATTATGGAAATGCGTTTTGGAATGAACGGTTATGACGAATATACCCAAAAGGAAGTAGCGGACACTTTGGGAATTTCGCAATCGTATATTTCAAGGCTTGAAAAAAGAATTATAAATAAATTAAAGAAACAAATTGAAAAAGCGGTATAAACCTTGTATAATTGTAAAAAAGGATTAAAGAAGAGTGAAAGATGGAAAAAATTATAATTTATTTAATTGCTATTAGCGTGTTTTCGGTGGGCTTGTGTTGTTATGATAAGCTGGCAGCAAAATATAAGAAACAGCGGATAAGTGAAAAGGCATTGCTTATAGTTTCAATTTTAGGCGGCGCTGCGGCAATGTATATTACAATGTGTATAATCAGACATAAAACTAAACATAATAAGTTTATGGTGGGGCTGCCGATTATAATATTAGTTCAAATGGCAATTTTGCTTTTGAAATGTATAGGAATTTTGTAAATTATAGTAAAATTTGAAAAAATTTGATTTTTTTATTGACAAGTGACTAAACTGTTGATATAATATTAAGGCTGTCAAAAATGATTCATTAGCTCAGACGGTAGAGCACTTGACTTTTAATCAAGGTGTCCGGGGTTCGAATCCCCGATGGATCACCAAATTAGAAAAGTTCATCCAAAAGGATGGACTTTTTTAATTTCTATGTATTTAGGGGATTCGAACCCTGAGAGGGCGCGAAGCGTAAAGCAAAACAGTTTAAATAACTGTTTTGTAGCGTAGCGGTGTGAGGCGGGTACTGTTTGCAAGGCAAACGGTCGCCGAGCAGGGAAGACGCGATAGCGGATTCATCCCCGATGGATCACCAAATTAAGAAACCGACCTTGTGGGTCGGTTTTTTAATTTCTATGTATTAAGGGGATTCGAACCCTTAAGATTGGCGAGTTGAAAATAAAACAGCACCTAACTTTAAGTCGGGTGCTGTTTTTTGTAAAAATCAATCTTCTTGTTCTTCGGTTCTCTCACTTATGATATATCTTGGTCTGCCCTTTACTTCCATATAAATTTTTCCGATATATTCGCCTAAAACACCAAGGCATATAAGCTGAATACCACCGATAAAACAAATAATTGACACCATACTTGCCCAACCGGCTACTGTATTGCCTAAAAGGTTTGAAATAACTGCCCAAATAACACCGATAAAGCTTATAATGGACACAACTGCACCGATTACTGAAATAAGTCGAAGCGGTTTTATTGAAAGACTTGTGATTCCGTCAAATGCCAAAGCTAACATTTTACCAAGCGGATAATGTGTTTTGCCTGCAAGTCTTTCGGTGCGCTCATAATATACCGAACTTGATTTGAAGCCAACAAGCGGAATCATTCCACGCAAAAACAGATTAACCTCTTTAAAATTCGCAAATTCTTTTAAAACCTTTGCGGAAATAAGTCTATAATCGGCGTGGTTATACACAACCTCGGCGCCTAAAAGGTTTAAAAGTTTATAAAAGCCTTGCGCTGTTGTTCTTTTGAAAAAGGTGTCGGTCTTTCGGCTGCTTCTTACACCATAAACAACTTCACTTCCGCTTAAATATTCCTTCACCATCTGTTCCATCGCACCAATATCGTCTTGTCCGTCACAGTCAATAGAAATGGTTATATCGCATTTGTCTTTGGCTTCCATAAGACCTGCCAAAACAGCGTTTTGGTGCCCTCTGTTGCGGCTTTGAGAAATACCCATAAAGGTTTTATTCTCTTTAGCTAAAGATTTGATAATTTCCCAAGTTTTGTCGCGGCTGCCGTCGTTGACAAATAGTATTTTGCTGTCTTTTGAAATATAACCTTCAAGCTGCATCTTTTGAAGCTGTGCTAAAAATAACGGGGCAGTTACGGGTAAAACTTCTTCTTCGTTATAACAGGGGATTAAGATATATAATATCGGTTTCAAAATATGCCTCCTTCATGTGTTATTTTGCTAAATTGTAAATAATGAATTTATCGTCTTTGTAAACAATTTCGCAGTTCGTTAAATCATTTTTATTCTCGAACACAGTCTGCAAATTGTTTTCAAGCAGTATAAATGATTTTTGGTTTTGCAAATTTCGGTTTGATTTTAAGGTTAACCAATTGTGATACTCTGTTTTACCGCTATATTCGTTAATGGACAGATTTATGATTTTTACATCCCCGTCAGTCATTTCGGTAATTATATTACCGTTCCAAAAAGTTGCATATCCTAATTCATAATTTTCTTTTTCTAAAAACGATACTGCTGCAGAGAGATTTTCCTTTTGATTTTTCTCATGATATCTCAAACCTTCATATTTTTGTTGAAAATAATTATCATTCAAAAAATATACACTGTTAAAAATACCGTTAAGCAATATTATAAAAATTGCAGTATATGGCAGTAGCTTTTTAAGGTTAAAAACTGATATACCTTTAGGGATGTAGTTTATTTGCAAAACAAATACGGGAAGCATCCATATTGTTAGCGGAGTGAAATATAAAACAAAGTAATATCCGTTTCCTATAACAAGAAACACAAACGCCATAACTACGGCGTATGAAATAAAGAATATAAGGGGCACAGTTTCTTGGATGTTTTTATTGCTTTTGTATTTTAATATTCCAAAAAAAGATACTATTAGGCAAGCTATACCTAAAAAGATTCCCAATACGGAAAGTACCCCTAAAACAGATAAAAGGGGTATTTCATCCCTAAAGCCGAAATGATGGAAAAAGCCGTATAAAACATTCTTTATATCGTCTGGGTTTAATAAACTTATAGTATTTTCGCTGTAATCGGCAAAGGTATATTTTTCCATTAAATATACCTTGTTAATTAGAAATCCGATAATAGAAAAAACGGCAGAAGAAACGGCTATAAGCAAAAGTTTAAGGCGTTTTTTCTCAAATGAAGAATTGTTGTATTTGCATAAAAAATCATCAATGAAATAATAAATAAAAACCGTAAGCAGAATAGGTGCGTGTGTCATCAATAATTGACGAATACCGCTTAAACCTCCCAAGAGAGATAAAACCATCAGCAAAAAGATTTGAGCTATGCGTGATTTTTTAGCCGTGTCTTTTGCAAAGGTCAAGCCTACAACTAAGAGCGAAATAGAAATATGCGGAATATAATAACAGTTATATAGAATTATTCTTCCGTAGCAAACACTTATCGGGAATAAAAGCAGACCGGCACACAGATAAAAATATTTTTTATCCATATTTAAAAGTCGGGTAAAGAAATAAAATGATATTATGAGTATGCCTTGTAAAATTACTGAACCGAAAAACCGAACCAAATGGAAACTGTCAAAAATTAGGAATAATGGTGCGTAAACCAGTTGGGTGTTTATAAAACGAATCTCGGTTGAATATATCCAATCTTCTGACAGCACAGCTAAATTTTTTGCTAAATGCTCTGCTAAAACAAGCTCACTAGAAGCGTCTGAATCAATGCAGCTTTGGGTTATAAAATATGTGGTTATAATTGAAAAAACAATCGAAAAAATAAAAAATATTTTATTATAGTTAATAGAGGGTTTGGTTTTAGAAAACAATTTTTTCACCTCTGGTCAAAGTTTTATGTTTATTAGGATTCAAATATCTTATTGCATAAATTTTACCATAAAAGTTATGCTAAATCAAGTATTAGCAAAAAAGAACAGCACCTGACATTATGAAGTCAGATGCTGTTTTAATTATTCTTCAGTTTCTTCGGGTTCCTTTTCAAACTCAATATCGGCAATAGTTACATTAACCTTTGTAACAGCGGTGCTGGTCATTGCTTGGATTTTATCCTTAACGTTTTCCTGAACCTTTTGCGCTACTTCTTTTACATTAGCGTCTTTTTTAACGATAATATAAATTCCGATTTCTAAAGCGCCATTTATGCTTTCAACCTTAACTCCCGCGAAAGGATTTTTAGATTTAAGAGCACCCTTTAAGTCAATATTCTTGTTAGAAATACCTGCAACTCCATCAATTTCGGTTGCGGCAATTTTTGCCATTTTCTTGAGCACTTCAGTATTGATAGAAAGAGCGGTTTTATTATCCATAGTATTAACCCCCATAATTATTTAGAAATCTTTTCTTTATTATAACACCTTTTTAGTAATAAAACAACTTTTTTTTATTTTACGGGGATAATTTTTATTTTTGAAAGGTCCAAACCCGATTCTGTTGTTACTATATCCTGAATTTGCATTGTGTTAGCAGTAGTAAGACCGTCGGACTGAACGACTATATTGATACTGTCTGCACCGATAACAGCAACCGCCTTCTTAAAGCCTTTTGCTTTAAGAAGCGCTTCAATGTTGGCTTCTGCTTTGAGATTATCTGCAATAGTTTCGATTTTTTTAAGAGCGGTCACCTTATCTTCTTGTGTCAGGTTTTCGCTTTTCAAAAGCTCTTTAACGGTATCGGTAGCGGTTTTGAGTGATTTTTCACGCTCTGATTTTGCGGATGCGAAGTAGTCTTCCACTTTGGCTGAAGTTTCAACCGCATTATCTGAAGTGGTTGATACAAAAGACGCTTCACCTAAATATTTTGTGGAAGAGGGCATATATTTGGTATTGAGCCAAATAGCCGCTACGAGCGCTATGACCATAACCCCTACAGCCAATTGTCCTTTTCCTAACACTTTGCCTTTTTTCATTTTAGTTTCCTCCTGCTATATGTACTCTTTGTGATGTAATATTTAATGCCGCCGTAACGGTATTTTTGATTTTTTCGGCTATAACTTCATTGTCTCCGCCGAGGCATACAATAGCCACTCCACGAACCTCGGGCATCTGGGTCGTGACAAGTAACGCTTCTTCACCGCCATCGGCGGTTTTGACTGTAATATACCCTTGCTTTAATTCACTGCTTGAGGATGTGGTGTTATCTTCGGTTTTATCGGTAGAAGCACCCTCGGTAATATCGGCGTATTTGTATTTCATTCCGCTTTCAAGGGTTACAACTACCGTTATTTTATTACTCCCCGTAATTCCTTTGACTATTTGCTTTATATCTTTCTGGAGCTTTTCACGATATTCTTCGGCGGTAATCCCGGTAACAGTTTGTGTTTTTGCGGGGGTTTCCTCTTTGCCGCCAAGCCCCGATAGAAATATGAGTAAAATACCTGCTATACCGATGATTATCAATAGTTTTGGGTTTTTAAGTTTTTCTTTGTATTTTATCAGTATGCTATTCATTTATGATTTCAACCTCTCGATTTTCACACAATCCGCCGAGCGCATTTAAGATATTTTCTCTATTGTCATTTGAAACAATAATCACTTTAGTAATTACTATGCTGTCGTCATCGGTTTTATCCGTAAAAATTGAAATTTTGCTGAAATTTATATTTTGTGATTTTAGTGTTTGCGAAAAGACATATTCGGCAGAAGCAATTTGCATTGCGGTGTAATTTTCGGTATTTTCAAAGGAAACAGTCGGCATAGAAAAATCAATATTTTTAAGCGGTATATTGGCGGCTGAAATTATTATTATCAAAAACACGAGACTGAAAATATGCTTTATGGGTTTTGATATTTTGCCTTCGGGACACAAAATATAAAGCGCACCTATTAAGATACAGCCTGTGCTGAAAGAAATAAAAAATTGTGTCATAAATTACTACTTCCAATCACTACCGAAAGAGAAATAATAAACATTGCCGCAGTTAAAAGTATCACACCGATAAGCACCGAAAGTACGGTGTCTACCGACTGCAGAAGCGATGATATTTTTGCAAGTGAAAACTGTAAGGAAACGAAATCTGCAACCCACAAAGAGAATCTCCATAATATAAGTTCAATAATTATCGGCAAGAATATAAGACAGCATATTATTACACCGTAAATACCAACTGAAGATTTTAAAAGCGAAACCGAAGCGGTAAGAGTTCCCAGCGCCTCCGAAAGCACACCGCCTGCTACGGGCACAGCAGAACCTATTATGAATTTTGCGGTGCGCATGGACAGATTGTCCGCATGAGCGTTTACAACCGTTTGAATACTTAAAACCCCTAAAAACACAGTAGATATTAAGGACATAACCCAAAGAGAAAGTTTTTTTACAGCCCCTGAAATTCCGTTGTTTTGTATAAGGGGAGAAATGCTTGTGGCAAGGCTAATGCTCATATAACCGCCAATAAGCGGAATTACAGCAAAGTTTGAAAGAAGGCTTACACCGTTTGCTGCGCCTAAAAGCAAAGCACTCATAGAAACACTGGTTGCAGTTTTGCCTGACGATGCGGTTATCACCGCAAAAACCGGAATAAATGCGGTCATAAAAGTGGCGCAGGCTTTCATAGCCGAAACAGCGGTATTTATTGCCGATAAAATTGGCACGATTATTATCCCTGCCACCCCAAGAGTTTGGGAAAATAATACAACGGTATTTACGCTGTTGTTTTGTGAATCGAATAAAACGGCGGTAATTATTATGATGGCTAATACACAGCCGAGTGCCGCTAACGGTTTTTTAATACCGCTTTTTAGAAAGCCTATAATATGCAAAAAAACATTTTCGGTTTTTATGTTGTTTACCCAGTTGTAATCAGTTATATCTATTCCGTTTTCACTTAAATAATCATTGACATCTTGGGGTATATGCTCTTCCATTTCCAAAGCTCCGCTTTTTTCTAACTGTTCTTTATATATGTCGGTTTCTTCGGCAGATACATTTAAAGTAAATATAAAAATTATGAAAATAAAACAAATGATTTTCTTTATCATTTCACAAATCCTAAAGCTGTTTCTAAAATACTTAAAGTTAGCGGAACCGAGAGTATAAAGATTGCGCATTTACCCGCAAGTTCAGCTTTAAGGGCTAAAGCAGACTGACCTGCATCACGGCAGGAATCAGCTATAAACGAGGTTACATATCCAATCCCCAACGCTTTTAATGCCACCTTAAAATAGTTGTTGTCTATCCCGCTGTTTTCAATTTTTTGCTGTATGGTTGAAATTGGTACAAGTATTTGTCTTATTATCATAGTAAGCACAATTACCGAACACAAAACTGCTATTATCAGAGAATATTCAGGCTTGTACTGTTTTAAAATTATGCAAATAACCGCAGTTATAAAAATAAGGCTTAAAATTTTGAAAATTTCCATATTAAAGCCCGAATAAATCTTTCACGGTATCAAAAAGCTCGGCAACAGAGTTTACAACCATAAGTAGCACCACCACAAGTCCAGCAAGGGTGGTAAGCATTGCTTGTTCCTCTCTGCCTGAACGGATAAGCACCTGATTTAAAACTGTAACGATAATACCGATTGCGGCAATTTTGAAAATAAAATCAACATCCATTTTTTAACCTCACAACAGGAAAATGCAAATAAAAATTCCGCTAAGCAGACCTATACTTTTGTAAAGACGTGCAGTTTCGTGGTATTTTGCATTAGCTTCCTCAATTTTGTTTTTTAATAAATTTATATAAACCTCGCACCGCTCATATTCGGCTTTTGTGTCCGATAAACCTACATTGCTAAAAAAATCATTTAAAATTTCAACATCGTCTTTTTCAAGGTGGCTGTAATCTATGGGGTATTCGTGAAAACTTGAATTTAAAAGCCTATCAATTTCGCCGCCACCCATACGAATGCGTTCTTTAAGCTCACCAATACCTTTTTGTATGCTCTCTAATTTTTTATAACGGCTACCAAGTTCGCTTGATTTTAGAAAGCCTATTGAAAAGGTGGTGAAAATTATAAGTATAAAGCCCGAAATTTTAAACAACAGCGTCACAAAAAAGCTCCTTTGTGGAAAAAAGTGTGATTTTACCGCCGTGTATGTTGGGTAAAAATGCTACCTGTTGTATAGCGCCGCTTTTCAAAAGCCCATTTGTTACAGTTCGGCTTTTAAGTTCGGTTATACTTCCTGCATGGGCGGTTGTGATTATACTTACTCCTGCGCAAAAACTGTCGGAAACACTTTTAAGCTCACTCTCGGTGCCGATTTCATCAAAGGCGATTATATCGGGAAACATTGTCCGCAAAGCGATTTCTATTCCTGAAGCCTTGTGTTCGGTAATCAGGACATCGGTATTAGCGCCTAAATCGGCAACCGTTTGGCCGAAGAGACTGCCCGAAATTTCACATCGGCTGTCGATAACGGCTACACGGCGAAGACGCCCAGTGTTTCCGTTCGAAAGCTGACGCACAAGGTCACGAAGCACAGTGGTTTTTCCACTCCCTGGAGGACCTGCTATTAAAAGACCGCAATTATTGTAGTTTCTGACAATTTGGTTGGCACAGCCTAAAATTTCACGTGCAATGCGGATATTTACAGAAGAAATATCTCGAAAGGCGCCGTTTTCGCCAATGTTACCGCAAACCCCTGCGCGACTGCCGTTTTTCATTATAATAAATCCGTTTTTAAGCTCGTTTTCGTGGGCGAAAACAGAGTTGTTGCAAAGTCTTTTAAAACTGTCTTCTAAATCGGCTTTGCTGATTTTAAAAAGGTCGGGAGAAAGAAAAAATTGGGTTTGTCCGTTTTCTCTGACAAATACAGTTTCACTGCCGACTGTCAAAGCTAAAGGAAGCCCTAATCTCATTCTTATTTCACTTGTGTTGGCTTTAACAGTTGGGGAGAGTCTTTCGAGGACGGTTCTTGTCCTTTGGGATACTGCATAAAGTATGTCACTGAATCTTTTATCTTCTTGCATTTCGGTCACCTCAGTAAATCTTATGAGGTGGTTGTCCAAAGTAGAACTAAAATAATTCGGAATGCGTAATTTGTAATGCGGAATTATTTGAAAACAGCAAAAAACACCCCGTGGAAAATTTCCACGGGGTGTGAGATAAATCTTAATCTAATCCAAAGAAAAATTCATCATATGAACATTTGTATAATTTCTTTAGTGCAACAAGAATGCTGATTTTAATATTTAATTCACCAGCTTCATATTTTGCGTAGGTTGTTCTGCCGATATCGTAACCTTGCCGTTGAAGTTCAGCACAAAGCTTTTCTTGTGATAATCCGAAATCATATCTAAGTCTTCTAAGATTATCACCAATATTTAAATCGCGTCTTAATTTTTGTTCCATCATTACACCTTCTTGACCAATATTGGTTGCAACTATTTGTATTGTATGATATAATGAAACAAAATATTGACCGCTATACTGGTCGGAATTTAAGGTGTAATAATATGAATGCTTGTGCTTTTATTGGACATAGAAATATCAATAATGAAATAAAAGAAAATTTATCAAAAGCTATAGAAGATTTAATAAGAGAGAAAAAGGTGGAAAATTTTTATTTTGGTAATCATGGAGCTTTTGATTTTATGGTTCGTGATATTTTAAAAGAATTGAGAAGTAAATATCCACAAATAAGATATAATATTGTTTTAGCATATATTCCAGCAGGCAAATATGAATATGAAGATTATATAAATACAATTTATCCTGATGGATTAGAAAAAGTTCCACTAAGATTTGCTATAATTGAGAGAAATAAATGGATGATAAATAATTGTGATTATTTAATATGTTATGTTAAGAATACATTTTCCAAT
This sequence comes from Clostridia bacterium, assembly GCA_017537195.1. Classification (GTDB taxonomy): domain Bacteria; phylum Bacillota; class Clostridia; order Oscillospirales; family Acutalibacteraceae; genus UBA737. Next base: position 3,499 of record JAFYLF010000034.1, on the reverse strand, counting down.
GCAAGTAAATTTAAGGAATTTGCAGAGAAGAAAGGGAAAATTATAATTGAATTATAAAAAACACCCCGTGGAAAATTTCCACGGGGTGTAATTACGAATTACGAATTATGAATTCCGAATTAGTAAGCAACGCCTTGAGCGAGCATAGCTTCAGCAACCTTTTCAAAGCCTGCGATATTAGCGCCTGCTACGAGGTCGCCCTTCATACCGTATTTTTCAGCGGCTTTGAGTGAGTTTGCAAAGATGTCAGCCATAATTTGCTTGAGTTTTGCATCAACTTCTTCAGCAGTCCAGCTGTAGCGCATTGAGTTCTGGCTCATTTCAAGACCTGAAACTGCAACACCGCCTGCATTTACTGCTTTAGAAGGAGCAACTGTAACGCCGTTTGCTTTGAGAAGTGCAACAGCCTCGTTTGTGGTAGGCATATTTGAAACTTCTACATAGTATTTTACGCCGTTAGCGATAATTTGTTCTGCTTCCTTAACATCAACTTCGTTTTGTGTAGCGCAAGGCATAACAATGTCAACCTTTGTGCCCCAAGGCTTTTGACCTTCAAAGTAGGGAACACCGAATTTGTCGGCGTAATCCTTAACCTTATCATGACCTGAAGAACGCATTGAAAGCATAAATTCAATTTTTTCATCGGTGTTGATACCGTCTTCATCATATATGTAACCGTCAGGACCGGAGATTGTTACAACCTTACCGCCAAGCTCGGTAACCTTTTTAACAGTACCCCAAGCAACATTGCCGAAGCCTGAAACTGCAAAGGTCTTGCCTTTGATTGTGTCGCCGAAAGACTTGAGCATTTCGTCAACATAGTAAACTGCGCCAAAGCCGGTAGCTTCAGGACGGATAAGTGAACCGCCGTATGAAAGGCCCTTACCTGTAAGAACGCCTGTAAACTCGTTGCGAAGTCTCTTGTACTGACCGTAAAGGTAGCCGATTTCACGAGCACCAACGCCTAAATCACCCGCGGGAACGTCGAGGTTAGCGCCGATATGCTTTGAAAGTTCGGTCATAAAGCTCTGGCAGAAACGCATAATTTCTCCGTCACTACGACCACGGGGGTCAAAGTCACTACCGCCTTTACCGCCGCCCATAGGAAGACCTGTAAGGCTGTTCTTAAAGGTCTGTTCAAAACCTAAGAATTTAATGATGCTGGCATTAACTGAAGGGTGGAAACGAAGACCTCCCTTGTAAGGACCGATAGCAGAGTTGAACTGTACTCTGTAACCGCGGTTAACCTGAACTTGACCGTTATCATCAACCCAAGAAACACGGAACTGAATCTGTCTTTCAGGTTCAACCATTCTTTCAATAATGCCCCATTTTTCGTAATTAGGGTTAGATTCTACAACAGGCTCGATAGATTCTAAAACCTCTTGTACAGTTTGTAAAAATTCTTTTTCGCCAGGGTTTCTAGCCTCAACATTGGCATAAACCTTTTGTAAATAAGCGGATTTTAACATTGTTTTGCCTCCTAAAATATTTCTCATTTTTCTATAATACTACGATTTTTTTTTGCCGTCAACAAAAAATTTTAAAAAAACACTTGAAAAATGTAAAATATGTGTTATAATTGTAAGCAATTGAATAACTGTGTGATGTTTGCAGAAGAGAAATCGACTGTGAACGGACGGGACTTTGGAGAATTCTGTTAAATCAGATGCCGAAGGGGCAAGGCGAAGAAATTTGTTAATCTCTCAGGCAAAAGGACAAAGGATATATTATTTGTTAAGTTTTCCGAGTCTTATTTTGGCTCGGTTTTTTGTTTTTATAACAATCCCCATTTCTCAAAACGGTATTCAATAAGTAAAGAATGTCTAAAGAAAAAGGAGAAGAAAAAATGTTAGACAAAATTGCAGAAATCAATGGCAGTATTAATGGCGTTGTATGGGGAGTGTGGGGATTAGCGCTTCTTATCGGTACCGGCATTATTACAACACTTTTGACCAAAGTGTTCCAAGTGTCGCATATAGGCCATTGGTGGAAAGAAACAATTGGTAGTCTTTTCAAAAAGGAAGTTATCGGTCATACAAAGGAAAAGGGAACAATTTCTCCTTTCCAAGCGCTTTGTACAGCATTGGCTGCTACTGTAGGTACAGGTAATATCGCAGGTGTTGCTGCTGCTATCTGTGTTGGTGGTGCGGGCGCAGTATTCTGGATGTGGGTTGCCGCATTCTTTGGTATGATGACCAACTATTCTGAAAATGTTTTAGGTATTTACTTCCGCCGTAAAAACGCTAACGACGAATGGTCAGGCGGCGCTATGTATTATCTTCGCGATGGTTTAGGTTCTAAAAAGGGTTGTAAATGGATTGGTAAAGTTTTAGCAGTGCTTTTCTGTATCTTTACAATGCTTGCATCTTTTGGTATTGGTAGTATGGGTCAGGTCAACAAAATTGTTGCTAACGTGGCTGCAGCTTTTGATGTAAAATCCCTTTCTTCTATAAATGTATTAGGTGATATTTCACTTTATAACATTATTATAGGTGTTGTAATTATGGCACTTACCGCTCTTATTACATTGGGCGGTCTTAAGAGAATTGCTAACGTTGCTGAAAAGATCGTTCCTTTTATGGTTGTTCTCTTTGTTGCGGGTAGCCTTATAATTATTGGTATTAACTATGGTGCGATTATTCCCGCTTTTAAAGCAATCTTTGTAAATGCTTTCAAGCCACAAGCGTTTGTAGGCGGTGGAATTGGCGGTGTTATTGTTGCTATGACCAACGGCTTTAAACGTGGTGTTTTCTCAAACGAAGCAGGTCTTGGTTCTTCGGTTATGGTACACTCTAACTCAAGCGTTAAAGAACCTGTTAAGCAGGGTATGTGGGGTATATTCGAAGTATTCGCTGATACAATGGTAGTTTGCACAATGACTGCTTTGGTTGTTCTCACATCAGGCGGTCTTGAAGGCGGCGTATTCAACGTTGCTACCGGTGAAATGGCTGAAGGCCTTTCAGACGCTACTTTGGTTGGCGGCGCTTTCAACGAAGTGTTCGGTTGGGGTAATATAGGTCAAAGATTTGTGGCAATTGCTATGTTCCTTTTTGCTTTCACAACTGTTCTTGGCTGGTCACACTATGGTAGTAAAGCATGGGAATATCTCTTTGGCGCAAAGACTACATTTATCTTTAGAATAATCCATGTTATCACAGTTATCTTCGGCGCAGTGCTTACTTCTTCACTTGCTTGGGATATTTCAGATACATTCAATGGTCTTATGATGGTGCCTAACCTTATCGGTGTATTGGTACTTTGTCCGTTAGTTATGAAGATTACCAAAAACTATGTCGACCGTAAGTTAAAGAAAAAGGAAGTATCACCTATTCTTTCTTATAAAGACGGCGAAAATGAATAATACTTTCAAACCCCGATTTTTATCGGGGTTTTGTTTTACTTGTAAATTGTTAGAAATTGTGATATTATTTTTATATTATATATGTATAAGGAATTGTTTATATGAAAATAGATGTAATTATAATAGGCGGCGGTG
>JAFYLF010000033.1 GCA_017537195.1 Clostridia bacterium | reverse complement strand
GCCGACAAATGCCTACGGAAAACGCACGCCGAGAAATGTGTATGCCAAGACAAGAGAAGAATGTGAGGAAAAGCTCGCCGAGCTGATCACGCAGATGAATGCCGAAATCGCCGCCGAGAAAGAACGGCTTAAGGTAGAGCAGACGGCATAAAGCAATCGGCGGTAAGGAACAAAAATCCTTACCGCCGTAATTTTATTTATTATACAATTTCATGCTTTCAATGGATGCCTCAATAATTGCGGTTAAATAGCCAACTGTTTTTTCACGATCACGCTTGTCTTTTTCTTTTGCCCAATCGATGAGCATTCCGGAAAGGGCTTCTGTATAAAACTTTGCCACATACTCCTTGAAATCAGGATCGATTCTTTTATCAAATTCTATTTCGGCAGCATCTATCAGAGATTTGGTTATACCTAAAAAATCGGTGTAGAAAAAACGCTTCATTTGGTCTCTGCCGATTGAATCATAAACGCAACTTATAATGTAGTCGTTCTCGTCCACATAATTCATTACGAAACGAATGGCTTCTTCGTAATCTGCAAGCAGGTCAAAGTGTTTTACCACCTCAATTGCTTCTTCTTCAAGCATCCATTTGAGCAGAGCAAATATATCCTCAAAGTGATAATAAAAGGTTTTGCGATTGACACCGCACTCGCTGATAATTTCACTTACTGTTATTTTTGAAAAAGGCTTCTTCCGCATGATGTGTTTCAAGGTTTCTGAAATTAACTTTTTCGTATTGTGGGTAGTAATCTCGTGCTTCATATTGCGCCTCCGTTCTGTATTTATTATACATCTGTGGGGCAATTTGTTCAACCAACAATATGGGACATTTGATGGTCAAACGATATGAATTTGACCGAAATTCACACAAACCTAATTACTTGACCGTGTTATTTTATTGCGAGCAATATTACAATGTGCTTGTAAGGAGTGATACGATGAAAAAGCTTAAAGAAATAATAAAAGAAATGGTTGGCACGGTGAATTTTGACGGGCTCCGTTGCACAATAAAAGGAGATCCAAGTATACGAGAGATTATGGGCGCACTGAAAAGACAGAAGGAAATAGACGGCGGTAAGGAATAAAATCCTTGCCGCTGTGATTTTGTTAGGTTGCTTGTCGCTGTTTCATTTTTTGCCAGTTAATGAACCCATATATATCGTTAAAAAGAAAAGCAATAAAGCAAACGACTACGGAAATATATCTAACTTCGAAAAGGCTTGCCAATATCCACAATATTATCAAAACAATATCATTTGCAGCGTAAGCCAAAGCAAAATATGGACTTCTGCGGAAAGTTAAGTATACGGCGAGAAAACTGGTTGTAACTGATATGGTGCTGGGTACAATATTTGTTGTATCAAAAAAGGTCAATATATGGTAAAAAATGATTGTGATAATAATGGTTGCAATCCACATTAAGAAATGCTCTTTTCTGCTAATCGTATTAACCCTTACCTCGGCCTTGTTTCCTTTGTACGGATTTTTCAGCCACGCAATGAGAGCGAATATAGCCATCGGCATCGTCATTCCAAGGTATGTAATCATTTCACCGTAATAGGCGAATGTATAAGAAATAATACCATAGAGCAAGCTGAAAGCAACCATAAGAGCTTGCCCGATTGGATTGCCCTTCGCGTTGAAGATCAGAGATGTCACTCCTATAAGTGATGCAATAAGTGTTAGGTAGCTTTCACGGTCGAAAATGCAAAATGACACAATAATAAAAATGACAGATACCGACCATAAGATAAGCTCCATTTTCGAAAAATAAGCAAATAGTTTTTTCATACAAACCTCCAAAAAAATAAGCATCCGCATACACATCTTCTAAGACCTAACGATGTGTAAACGAATGCTTTATTTGCATCATTCTACCCGGTGGCAGTATAAATACTATATCACAGAATTGTTATAAATGCAAGAAATACAGTAAGAAAATCGGGTGACTCAAAATTTGAGCCGCAGTAATCAAAGAAAAAGGAATTTTGCAGGCCACATTTAATTATGTGGTCGTAAAAAACACGAGTTTATCAAAAGTGGCGATAAAATGCTTAAAAAGGTACAAAAAATGACCGAAAGTGGAGGTAAAACCTCTATTTTCGGTCAAAATTTTGGTCGGAGTGACAGGGTTCGAACCTGCGGCATCGACATCCCAAATGTCGCGCGCTACCAACTGCGCCACACCCCGATTTATTCAATTTTACGCTCGGATTTTAACAGAAATTCCGCAACTGTGGGACACTATGTGGTCGTAAGCCTATTATAGCATATTTACAAAAATATGAAAGCGGAAAAACCGCAGTATTAAAGGCTTTTTTGAGGTGTATGGGATTTTACTTGAATTACCTATCTCACAGTCCCAAAGCAAGCGCTCTACCAAACTGAGCCACATCCGGTTATCTATTCGTTTTTTGTATGGTTACT
>JAFYLF010000032.1 GCA_017537195.1 Clostridia bacterium | reverse complement strand
TCGGTTTGGTTTTTTACACCCTAAAATCCCTGTTTATAGCTGTTTATCTTGATTTTAACATCATTTTGAACAAAAAGCATCCGAGGCTCACATTTAATTGTGAACCTCGGATTTTTCAGGCTGTTTTTTTACAGCCCCTTTATTTTATTTGCACATTTGATACATTCAATATGAACTGTTATATAATGTTTCTTCCCATTTATTGCTGTCTAAATCCCATAGAGAATTTTTCTCATAATATTCAAGCATTTGGGGGTTAGTTTTATCTATACTTATTGTATCTGAAGCTGATACGGTGAATTTTTTTACTTTCTCTTGTTCCCCTTTATCATTATACTTGTTTTCGGTAACTATCATATAATTTTCATCGTCCTGTGGTTCCCAATATAGTGAGTGGGTAATTATAAAATCCTTTTTGCTTTCACTGTATTTATGTATGCCATAGGTGGTAATCTTATCAGCTGTTTTATGTGATAATAAAGTTTTGTTGTGTTCATCTAATGCCACATTTGGTAGCTCTTGAAAATAATCAGAACAGATATATTGGCAAACCTCGTCGTCCCAAATATATCCTTGAAAATAAGCGCCACCAGCAGCACGCTGATATGGGACAATAATATCTAAATTTCCGTCAAAAGTTATATCAACGAGATATAATGGTTTTTCAGTAAACCATTCATTATCAGTGAAGTGTATTTTTTGTATCTCTTTCTTGGATTTATTGTTTGTTATAATAAGCGTTTTTTTAACATTAAAATCACTATCTTCGGGGGAAGATATGACTTTATATGTCAATGAATTTTGTGTTATAGAAAAAATATCTTCATTAGAATTAGTTTGTTTGCAACCAGAGAATATAAGTACAAATAATAAGAGCAATATAGAGACTTTTTTCAAAACAAACACTCCTTTGTGATTTGTAATTTAATCATACTATATAATGGTAAAAAATACCACTAAAAAACGGTTACAATATTGTAAAATATGTAGATTCCCGAAAAATCTTAAAGAATATTTTAAATACTGACATTAGTTGTCGAAGTTAGTTTTTATAGTATCTATTGTTGCGACACAAAGGATAACAGGCGACCGATGGTTGCCTGTTAAATTTATGCAAATAAAAGTTGCAACTGATTTTAAATTATAGTATTATTAAGATATATTATTTTTGGAGAGATATATGGATAACAAGGAATTTGAAAGACTGCTTCTGACCGTTCAAAAGCCTGGGCGTTACTCGGGCGGTGAGATAAACAGCGTTATAAAGGATAAAGAAAAGGTTGATGTAAGGTTTGCATTTTGCTTTCCCGATACATACGAAATCGGAATGTCGCACCTTGGCATGAAGATTCTCTATTCGCAGTTTAACGAGAGAGATGATATCTGGTGTGAACGTGTTTTTGCGCCTTGGACCGATTTTGAAGAGGTTATGCGTGAGCATAACATTCCGCTTTTCGCGCTTGAAAGCCGTGACGCAATAAAAGATTTCGATTTTATTGGCTTTACTTTGCAGTACGAAATGTGTTATACCAATGTGCTTAATATGCTCGATTTGGCGGGTGTGCCGTTAAAATCGAGAGAGCGTGATGAGTCGCACCCCTTGGTAGTAGCGGGCGGCCCTTGTGTTTGTAACCCCGAACCTTTGGCAGATTTTATTGATATTTTCTTTTTGGGTGAGGGTGAAGAGGTTGATTTAGAGGTTATCGACCTTTATAAAAAGCACAAGAAAAACGGTTTCAAGAGAGCGGAATTCTTGAAAGAGGCTGCTAAAATCGAGGGTGTTTATGTACCGTCGCTTTATGAAGTTGAATATATGGAAGACGGAAAAATTAAGGCGGTAACCCCCAAAGGCGATGCGCCTAAAACAATAAAAAAGCGTATTATTGCTGATATGGACAACTGCTTTTATCCCGATAAGTTTGTTGTGCCGTTTATACAAATAGTTCACGACCGTGCTGTGCAAGAGGTTTTTAGAGGCTGCATTCGAGGCTGCCGTTTTTGTCAGGCGGGCTTTATTTACCGCCCTGTGCGTGAAAAGAGTATGGAAGTGGTAAACCGCCAGGCAAAATGTCTTTGCGAAAGCACAGGTTATGATGAAATTTCGCTTTCGTCTTTAAGTACAAGTGACTACCGTGAGTTAGAACCACTTCTCAATAATATGCTCACTTGGACCCAAGAAAATCACATAAGTCTGGCTTTGCCGTCACTTCGAATTGATAATTTTTCGGAAGAATTGCTTGAAAAAATCGCTCATGTGAGAAAGAGCGGTCTTACCTTTGCGCCCGAAGCGGGAACACAGCGTCTTCGTGATGTTATAAATAAGAATGTTACCGAAGAAGAGATTATGTCCACCTGTAAAACCGCATTCCTGGGCGGTTATACTTCGGTTAAACTTTATTTTATGATGGGACTTCCTACCGAAACCGACGAAGACCTAAAAGGCATTGCCGATTTGGGACAAAAAATTGTGGATATGTATTACGCAATGCCTAATCGACCAAAGGGTAAATCGGTATCGGTTTCTATGAGTGTGGCGGTTTTTGTACCAAAACCCTTTACACCTTTCCAGTTTGAACCGCAAATTACTAAAACGGAAATGGAAAGAAAACAGGCGTATCTTAAATCTTGCATAACCACCCGTAAGATTGACCTTAGTATGCACGATAGCTCGACGAGTTTTCTCGAAGCAGTTTTCGCTAAAGGCGATAGACGCTTGGGTGATGTTTTGGAAAAGGCATTTAAAAAGGGTTGCAAGTTTGACAGCTGGACCGAATGTTTTGATCTACAAAAATGGAATGAAGCATTCATAGAATGTGGTATCGACCCCGATTTTTATTCGCTTCGCACTCGTGATTATACAGAAATTAACCCTTGGGACCACCTTGATTATGCGGTTTCCAAAGAGTTTTTGATCAGAGAAAACAAGTTGGCGCACAAGGATACCACAACACCCAACTGCCGAGAAAAGTGTTCGGCTTGTGGGGCAAATTGCTATGGAAAGGGTGTTTGTTTTGAGAGACGTTAGAATTTTTTATCGCAAAACGGGGGCAATGAAGTTTGTATCACACCTTGATATGAACCGCTTTATGACAAGGCTTATAAATAAGGCGAAAATCCCGATTTGGTTTACCGAGGGCTTTAATCAGCACGCCTATTTAAATTTTGCTGTGCCGTTAAGCCTTGGGTTTGAGGGTGAGTATGAAATTCTTGATTTGCGAATTATAGACCCCGACTATTCAAACAGCCAACTGATAGCCGATTTGAATGCTGCGAGTGTTAGCGGTATTGAGTTTATAAAGGCCTGTGAGCCTGTGTTTAAAATGAAAGAGATTGCCTTTGCCGAGTTTTTGATTTCATTTGATAATATTACCGCCGAAATAGAAGAAAAAATAAAAAACTTCTTTAAAAGGGAAACTATAATTACCCAAAAGAAGACTAAAAAAGGCGGTATAAAGGATATTGATATCGCACCGCTCATCAAAAAAGCAGAGTTACAAGATAATAAGTTGGACCTAATTTTAACGGCGGGGAATGAAAATAATCTCAACCCGACTTTAGTACTGGGGGCTTTATTTGATCTTGAAAAAATAGAACTCTATTATGAAGTTAAACGCACAATGATTTATAACAAAGAAACGCAGTCCTTTATATAAGGACTGCATTTTAGTTATGTCTTTGCCATTTTCATTACAAGGCTTGTGGGCAAAATTTTTGAAACTACACGGTAGAATTTATAGAAAAAGTGGTCGCAAAAGACCGCTTTTTTCTGTCTTGAGGCTTTAAGTGAATGCTCGGCAACTCTTTGTGCATTATCACGTGGGAGCATATCAAAGGTTTTGCTGTCACCCTTGCCAATACCTGCAACACCTAAAAACTCGGTTTCCATAGGGCCTGGGCAAACCGCTAAAACATTTATTTTGCGTTCCTTTAACTCGTCACGAAGAGCGCGCGAAAAGCTCATAACAAATGCCTTGGTGGAAGAATAAACTGCCATACGGCTATTGGGGGCGAATGATGCTATTGAACAGGTGTTGATAATCTCGGAATTTTCCCGCATAAACGGAAGGCTTATGCTTGTCATAACAGTCAGCGCTTCGCAGTTGAGTCTTACCATACCCGTATTATCTTCGGTCAAAATTTCGTAAAAGTAACCGAGTTTTCCGAAACCTGCGTTATTTATTAGAAGTGAAATCTCGGCATTTTCGGCTTTAAGAAGATTCTTATATTCTTCCATAGCGCCGTTGTCGGTTATATCAAGGGATAAAATGCGAACTTTTTTGCTTAAATTAGAAGCAACCTCTTCCAATTTTTCTTTTCTGCGGGCTATAAGCCAGATTTCGTCGATATCGGGTCTTAATCGGCTTACAGCAAAGGAATATTCCTTTCCAAGTCCTGAAGATGCGCCTGTTATTACTGCAATTTTCATAATATTACTTCCTTTTGTGGCTCCCTCTGATGAGGGAGCTGGATTTTGCGAAGCAAAAGGCTGAGGGAGAGAAACGGTTACAAAATAAGAAGCTTATGACTTTTCTCTCCCTTCGTCAAAACTTCGTTTTGCCACCTCCCTCATCAGAGGGAGGCAAGGGATTTTTATAATTTACAATTATGATACTACATTTCCTCTTAAAATTCAAGCAAACACTTTTTTGCAAAACTTTTCTGTGAATTCATCAAGCGCTTCAAAGTCCATTGCATTTATATAATAACTTTCAAGTTTATCGTGTACCGCTTTGGCTTTGTCTAGTGTATTCGATGCCGAATCTAGCAAACTTTTGGTTATTTTTCGATTTAGTTTTAACCGCTCTTTTGAGTTGTGAAGCATTTTATTGCTTGTGAATCTTCGTGAGTGAATACGTCGGGCATCATATTCAAATTGAATGTCTTGTGTCTCGGTGACAAAAGCGAGTGATAATTCGGGAATAATAATATGGTCGGTTAAAAGTGTGGGCAAAAATGGATTTTTAATGGCGATGATTTCGTATCCGTTTATAAGGCAATAATTTCGAATCTCATTCATTATACCATTAGAAACCGTGTGAAATTTGTCGGAAATTATTACAAGGTTTTCGCAACTGTTTATTACAGTTTCTGGGTAGGTGATAATGCCATTTGGTGTAATGCCGCCCAAAAATGCCACCCATTCATAAGGTGTTCCGCTTTTATGTGGGATATATTTTTTGCACATTTTTTCCGCAAAGGTTTTAACCTGCGCTTTTTTAGTGCAAGAAAGTGCGATTTTGTAGCTGTCAAGCATAATTTGACCTGCTGCGTTTAAGTACTTCGCTGCGGTTTTGTGCAAGGCTTTGTTTTGGTCGGTAACGGTTATAATTTCGTCTGATTTACCAATTTTTCCACTATCCCAGAACTGCCCGAAATTTAGAATTTCTTCACAAACTGCCGGATAAACAGGGTCAAGGGTGTGGGGTGCGGTGCCGTCGAGAATGACAGTTTTTTTATCAGGTAAAATTACAGCATCAAGCGACTGTGGGTCGGAGCTGCAAGGGCAAAGAATATATTTTTCATCTCTTTCTTCGGCGGACTTTGCAACCCTTTTCATAAAGGAAGATTTGCCCGTGCCGGGGCCACCTTTTATTATGTATGCTTTCCAATTATCGTGCGGGTTATAGCAGTCGCCAAAATGACTCACAAAACCCTCACAGGAATTTGCCGCTAAAAAATATTTTAAAGTTTTTTTCAAAAAATCCCCTCCAAACATTAATATTTTATGAAAAAATACGGAGTTTGACACAAGGGATATTTTATGTTAAAATCATTTTTGGAGTCGGTTAGACGGTTGCGGATAGAAATATCTGAGGAAAGTCCGAGCCCCGCAGGGCAGAATAGCGGCTAACGGCCGCCGAGGGTGACCTTAGGGAAAGTGCAACAGAGATATACCGCCGTAAAGCTTGGTTTATACCTTGAAGTGTTTTGCACTGCCTTTACGGTAAGGGTGGAAAGGCGAGGTAAGAGCTCACCGGTTTCACGGGAACGTCGAAACCCTGTAAACCCTATTTGGAGCAACGCTGAGTGTGGCTATACATTTGCCCGATGTGCCACGAAAAGCGGCTTGAGTGTTGGGAGCAATCCCGCATTGAGATAGATGACCGTCCACGACAGAACTCGGCTTATCGATCGACTCAAAAAACTCGTTCCAATTGGAACGAGTTTTTTAATGCGGAATTCGTAATGCGTAATTCGGAATTATTTTATAAATCGATATGTTAATAAAAACCCACCATCTGAATGGATGGTGGGAAATATTATTTATTAAAATCTTCTAATATTAGTCCTTCATTTTTGTCTATCGCCCAGTTTATATTCCATTCACTTGTGAAAATGAGAATATTATTGCCCTTAAAGTCCTGCACCCACTTGGTATCGGAAGTGAGATTGAGTTTTTTGATATCGACATCTTTATTCTTAACCCAACGGATATATGAATAAGGTAGGTCGTTACGAATAACATCCACACCATATTCGTTTTTAAGGCGGTATTCGAGTACCTCAAACTGAAGCACACCAACTACACCCACGATAACACGCTCCATACCAGAGTTTGGCTCGTGGAAAATTTGAATGGCACCCTCTTGAGCGATTTGTTCAACACCCTTTACGAATTGCTTACGTTTAAGACTGTCTTTTTGCTCTATCATTGAAAAATGTTCGGGTGCGAATGTGGGGATACCCTCAAATTGCACTTTATTTTTAGCCGAGCAAACGGTATCGCCAATAGAATAAATACCGGGGTCGAACACGCCAATAATATCGCCCGCATAGGCTTCGTTTATAATTTGTCGCTCTTCTGCCATCATTTGCTGTGGCTGTGACAAACGAACGGTTTTGCCCTGTTGCACATGGAAATAATCGGCTCCACGCTCAAATTTACCTGAGCATATACGGAAAAATGTGATGCGGTCACGGTGGTTTTTATTCATATTAGCCTGAATTTTAAAGGCGAAAGCCGAGAAGTTTTCATCAAAGGGCGAAACCTCTTGGTCTCCCGAAATTCTCGGTAGCGGGGGAGTGGTCATTTTAAGGAAGTTTTCAAGGAATGGTTCCACACCAAAGTTTGTAAGCGCCGAACCAAAGAAAACGGGGGTGAGTTCCCCTCTTTGCACTTTTTCAAGGTCGAACTCAAAACTTGCGCCGTCCAAAAGCTCAATCTGGTCAACAAGCTCGGCTCTTTGGTATTCGCCAATGAGCTCATCCATTTTTTCTATATCAGTAATATCGCAGGGGGTGGGCTTGATTTTATCTTGTCCACGGTGCATCTCACTAAAAGATAGGATTTCACGCTTGTCACGGTCGAAAACACCTTTAAAACTTACGCCGCAGCCGATAGGCCAGTTTACAGGATAGGTTCCAATACCAAATTCCTTTTCGAGTTGGTCCAAAAGCTCAAACGGGTCACGTGCTTCACGGTCAAGCTTATTTATAAATGTAAAAATCGGGATATGTCGCATAGCGCAAACCTTGAAAAGCTTACGGGTTTGGGCTTCGATACCCTTTGCCGCATCGATTACCATTACAACGCTGTCGGCTGCCATAAGTGTGCGGTAGGTGTCTTCCGAGAAGTCCTGGTGGCCTGGGGTGTCAAGAATATTTATGCAATATCCGTCATATTCAAACTGCATAACCGAAGATGTAATCGAAATACCACGCTGTTTTTCAAGCTCCATCCAGTCACTTACAGCATGTTTGGCGGTGGCTTTGCCTTTTACCGAACCTGCGGTCTGTATTGCTCCGCCGTAAAGTAGGAATTTTTCGGTCAAAGTTGTTTTACCTGCGTCAGGGTGGGAAATGATAGCGAAGGTTCTTCTTCGGCTTACTTCTTTTTGTAATTCGGTCACGAAAATTCTCCTTAAATTTATTAGGCTTAAATATATTACCACACCGTAAATATTTTAGCAATAAAAATTTAAAAAACCGCTTAAAATAGATAAAAAATGCTTGACTATTGACAAAATCTATGCTATAATGCTTTTACCTCGCAAAGGGTTCTTTTTTTTTGCAATAAGAACTCTTGAGTCAAGGGCGCAAGATGTCGCGATGTGCTTTTCGTTGCACCGCAAAATGTGGTGTAATGAGCGATAAATTCCCCATTGGCCGAGGGAGGCGTTTACTTTTACAAGAGTAAAAGCGAAAAATATTTCCGTAAAGCGGGAGGTGCCGTTATGAGAGTTAAAATCACACTCGCTTGCACAGAATGCAAGCAACGCAACTACAACACAATGAAAAACAAGAAGAACGACCCTGACAGACTCGAAATGAACAAATATTGTAGATTCTGTAAGAAGCACACCCTACACAAGGAAACAAAGTAGGGAGGACGAAAAATGAAAGTTTTAAATAGAATTTTACAAATTTTATGCATCGTTTTCTCTGTTGGTTCTTTGGTGTTGTTCTTCACACCCTTTGTCAATTTTGTGGCAGGCGGTCAAGAAGTTTCACTTATTGCTTCCGAAATGGCTTTCGGCGCAAAGGTAACTGTTGGCGAAACTGTCTTCGATTTGGCAAGGTCATCACACATTTTGTTTGTATTTTGGCTTACTGTTATCGGCGTAGTTTTAAGCGCTGTTTCATTTAAGTCAAAGGGATTTCGTTATGGCTCATCGGCTTTTGCTTTAATCACAGCAGTTTATGCTTTGGTTATCGCGTTAAGTAAGGATGGAAGATTCTTTGATATCCGTCCTTTCGAAAAGGTAACAGAATTGGCAAATACTTCATTTGTTCTTTTCTGGGCAATTGCTTGTGTCTTAGCTGCAGTATTTGCAATTGCTTACTTGCTTGTTGATGACTATATCGAAGTTAAAGCTTCAAAGGATAAGAAAACCATTTGTCAAAAGATTGTTCTTTTCTTCCGTGATAACAAGAGTGAAGTTAAGAAAATTGTTTGGCCGAGTTTCCGTGAGGTTCTCAAAAACACAATAACAGTTCTTGTTATGTGCTTGATAATCGGTGCGTTGATTTGGTTGATCGACTTTGGTCTTGGTCAATTATTAGAACTTATCTTAGGTGCATAAAGCACGGAGGTAATTATGGCTGAAACACGAGAAGCAAAATGGTATGTCGTTCATACTTATTCGGGATATGAAAACAAGGTAGCAACCGACTTGGCTACAATGGTAGAAAGCCGCGGTATGCAGGATTTGATTCATGATATCAAAATCCCAACCGAAATTGTTACCGAAATTAAGGATGATAAAAAACGTGAAATTGAGCGTAAAATCTTCCCTGGTTATGTCCTTATTAAGATGATCGTTACTGATGACAGTTGGTATGTTGTAAGAAACATACGCGGCTGCACAGGCTTTGTTGGTCCGGCTTCAAAACCCGTACCGCTTACAGAGCAAGAGGTGGCAGCTCTCGGCGTAGAAAAGCACAGCGTTGAGGTTGGTTACAAGGAAGGCGATAATGTTAAGATTATCAGCGGTCCTTTGGAAGGATATTCAGGTACTGTTAAAACAGTTGATACTGAAAATAACAGCGTTTGCGTTGTCCTTTCGATGTTCGGTAGAGAAACTCCGGTTGAATTGGAACTTGACCAGATTTCTATCGAAGAAAAATAATTTACAAAAAGCAATTAGGTTCCGACACAAATAGTTATGTGTCACGGTGGGAGGGACGGAATATGACCGCCCCGCCAAGTGTTTTGAAAACACTGTTACCACGAATAATGGAGGTGCAAATAAAATGGCTCAAAAAATTTCTGGTTACATTAAATTGCAAATCCCTGCAGGTAAAGCTACACCAGCTCCCCCTGTAGGTCCTGCTCTCGGTCAGCATGGTGTTAACATCATGGCTTTCACTAAAGAATTTAATGAAAGAACAAAAAATGATGTAGGTCTTATCATTCCTGTAGTTATTACAGTTTACGCTGACCGCTCTTTCAGTTTCATCACAAAGACACCGCCTGCGGCTGTTCTTATTAAGAAGGCTTGCGGTATCGAAACTGCATCAGGTACACCTAACAAAACTAAGGTTGCCAAAATCACAAGAGAGCAAATTCAGAAAATCGCTGAAACCAAGATGCCCGACCTTAACGCTGCAAGCATCGAAACCGCTATGAGCATGATAGCTGGTACCGCACGCAGCATGGGTATTGAAGTAGTAGATTAAGTTCTCTCGCGTGGGAGGAGAATTCCGATTAACCACTTGGAGGTAAAAAATGAAACACGGTAAAAAGTATAATGAAAGCGCAAAGCTTATTGAAACCGGTAAGCTTTACGACGTTAACGAAGCAGTAGAACTTGCTGTAAAGACAGGTACTGCAAAGTTTGACGAAACAGTTGAAATTCACGTTCGTTTGGGTGTTGACTCACGTCACGCTGACCAGCAGGTTCGCGGTGCTGTAGTTCTTCCCAACGGTACCG
>JAFYLF010000031.1 GCA_017537195.1 Clostridia bacterium | reverse complement strand
TATTTATTTTAAAGATAATTTCGTTTTCCGAACAATGCAGTGCCAACCCTTACGAGATTAGCGCCTTCTTCAATAGCAATATCAAAATCATCCGACATTCCCATTGAAAGTATGTCCATATAACTATTATCTATCTTTTTACTACTAATGTCAATAAACAGTTTATACATTTTACGGAAATATTCTCTGATTTCCGTTTCCGTTTCACAAATCGGCGGGATAGTCATAAGTCCGCGAATTCTAACACCCTCAAGTTGTGAAATATTTTTAACAGCTTCTTCGGCTTGTGAATATTCAAATCCCCATTTACTTTCTTCTTCACCAATATTAATTTCAAGCAAAATATCCATTATAAGACCGTGTTTTACAGCCTGTTTTGAAATTTCTTGAGCCAATTTAAAGGAATCAACCGATTGTATGAGTTCAACCTTATCAATTACATCTTTAACTTTATTGGTCTGCAAATGACCGATAAAATGTTCGTGAACCTTTGATAATTTGTCGTGTTTGGCAACAAGTTCTTGTACTCGGTTTTCAGCAACATAATTTATACCTTTTGAAATTGCATAATTTATAGTATCGGTGTCAACCGTTTTCGTGGCGGCAAGAAGTATTACATCGTCTGCGGTTTTCCCTGCTTTTTGCAAGGCTGAATTAAACTTTTCGCAAACATTTTGAAAATTCAAATCAAACTCTTTAGCCGATAATTTTTCCATCATAAAGGTTTTTCCCCCTAACTACTACCTGGTCGTAAAGTCTAAGCGAACCGTCCTTTTCTGATTTTTCGCACAGAATATAATCATCGGTAGAATGTATTATTTCCACGGGCACGAATTTAATCTGCATACCGCTTACAACATAAACCCCACGAACCGAATCAACCACACGAAGCGCTTTTTTAGGAATCTTAAGGCCTGAATATTCACGGCTCACAACCGTCATAGGTCCACTACGCATTGCGGCAAGTTCACTGTTCATATTATTGCAAGAAAAAATAATAACAGCATCGGTTCCATTATCGGCAATGTTGATTTTTTTGACAGTAACAGGTAGTTTTTGTGCGGATTTAAGACTTGTATATAAAGTAAGGCTATCGCCCTCTTTAAAATTAAGAGATTGATTTAAAGTAACCTTTGATGCGATATACCATTCGTAATCGGAAACAATTTTTCCGATTACATTCTTTCCAGAATCGGTTTTTGAAAGGTTGTCTAAAAAAGACGGAGTGACAGTTGATAAATCTTTAATATCAAGCGCGGTTTCATATCCATCGGTGACCGAAAGAAAATAGCCGGACTCCGTAGCCGAAATTTGTGTTATTGGATTTTGCAAAGAATTTTTAAGTTCCGATAACTGTGAATTGAGCACCGATAACTGTGACTCGAAATCTCCCGTTTCACCAAGCAAAGCCTGACGTCTGTTAACAGAAGTCAGTAATTCCTCACTTAAATCGGTAACGTTGTTAAAATCACCAAAAGCCGACGATTTAATAAGATTATTAAGAGAAGCCGATACGTTACTGTTTGCAGCATCAAGATTTGAGGCTTCAATATTATTGATTGACATAATGCTCTCAACGTTCTTGATTTTATTTTCTACTGTTTCTATTTCACTCAAAATAATTGAAGCAGACTCACTTGAATACACATTTGCAATAACACCGTCTTTAGCAACACGGCTGCCGTCCTCGGTTAAAAAGTGAAGAACGCCATCTTGATTACATTTAACAAGTTTTTCATTGCGGATTACAATACCCGTAACATCAAAACCGTCGTTAAGCGTATAAAACTGGGCGCTTTCGGTAGAAATCGGTTTATAAAGTGAAGAAATTAGCTGATGAATTAAAAATGTAAGCGCTAAAATACCAATTATAGCTTTAATTGGTGATATCTTTTTCATTAGCTATTTCTCCTTTAAAAATTTTTGTGTTAAATCAAATATTTTACTCAAATAATCAGATTCGCAATCAGGATAAAACCAATTTATCCTATCGTCACGTCTGAACCATGTTAATTGACGCTTTGCATAACGTCTGGTTTGTTGTTTTAACTGCTCTGTAGCGTCTGTAAGGCTACAATTACCCTCAATATACCCATATAGTTCCTTATGTCCTATAGCCTGAAATGCGCCACTTTTAGAGTCAGTGCAATAATTGGCTTTTGCCTCTTCTAAAAGCCCGTTTTCGAGCATTATATCAACACGCTTATTTATTCTCTCATACAAAAGCTCACGGTTTTCATAATTTATGCCGATAACCAAAGGTTCAATTTCACTCTCGTTTTGTTTAGATAAAATGTTTTGTTCGGTTATAGTTTTACCCGTTTGCTCAAAAACTTCAAATGCACGGATAATTCTACGGCGATTGTTGGGATGAAGTCTTAAAGCAGAATCCTTATCAAATTCTGCCAAAAGCCTTAACATTTCTTCCCCACCTAATTTATCGAATTGATCTTCAAGGTTTTTTCGAAGATAAGTATCGGTGACAGCATCGCTAAACTCAATATTATCAAGCAACGAAGTAATATAAAGGCCAGTACCACCTACAATAATCGGCAATTTACCTCGTGATGAAATTTCTTTAATACATTCACGTGCTAATTTTACATATTCGGCAACCGAAAATTTGTCATCTAAACTTAAAAATTCGATTAAATGGTGGGGTATTCCCTCACGCTCTTCCATATCGGGCGCTGCAGAAGCAATATGAATACCTTTATAAATTTGCATTGAATCGGCTGAAATTATTTCACCGCCGAACTTTTTTGCAAGTTCTATTGAAAGCGATGTCTTGCCAGATGCGGTGGGACCTACAACAAATAAAACTTTAATCATTGTATTCTCCCAAACATCTTTTCAAGCTCACGCTTTTTAATTTCAAAAGCCACAGGTCGTCCGTGCGGACAGTACATAATTTCTTTGGTATGTAAAACCTTTTTAGCAAGTTCCAGCATTTCGGTTGTGCTGATTTTTGTGCCTGCTTTAATTGCGGCTTTACAAGCGACTGTGTGGAAAAGATTTTCGCAAATCTCAACTTCAACCTTTCCGCTTTTTTGTAGGTTTTCGGCAATTTCGAAAATGAGAGACTGGATATCTTCGCCGATAAGAGTTGTCGGCACAGCACGTACAACGATAGCCGAATTTCCGAAATCATCAATTTCAAAGCCGTTAGTATTCAAAATATCAAGATTGTTTAAGATTGTATTGTATTCTTGTTTTGTAAGAACTACTGTAACCGGAGTTAATAAAACTTGTACTTCAATATTTGAATTATTTTTAAGCTCATTAAACAAAATTCGTTCATGAGCGGCGTGCTTATCAATCATAAACACACTATCGCCCATTTGCGCTACGATATAAGTACCAAATGCCTCTCCAATTAGAATTACATCTAAAACTTCTTCATCTTCTTTTTCAATATCGACATTTACCGTTGGTTTATAAACAGGTTTTTCCACAACCTCAATTATTCTTTCTTTTTCTTCTGATACCTTTAAAAATTCAGGCATTGGAGATTTAAGATTAACTACGGGTATCGGTTCTTTTGGAAGCTCTACATACACAGGTTTTGGGGTAGACTTTTCTTGAGTTTCAATAACCGTTTGTTTGAATTGTTCGGTTGTCATACGCTCAAATCTATTAAAAGTCGGGGTTTGAGGTTTTATTTCGGGTCGAGTATCACCTGATGCTAAAGCGTTCTTAACCGCCGAATAAACACAGTCAAAAATCCGCTTTTCATCAGAAAAACGAACCTCGGTTTTAGCGGGATGTACGTTAACATCCACAGTTTCAAAAGGAACGGTAAGATAAAGCACAAAAGACGGGAATTTACCAATCATAGCGCTGTTTTTATAGGCTTGTTCAACTGCTGCGACAACAGTGCCCGAGCGTACAAGTCTTCCATTTAAAAAGGTGTATTGATGATTACGGGTAGGTTTGCAAAATACCGGCTTACAAATAAGCCCTGATACTTTGATTCCGTTTAAATCACCCATAGCGTCAATAAATCCGCTTGATAATTCACGTCCTAAAACGCTGTAAACGGTGTTTTTAAGATTTCCGTCCCCTGTAGTATTAAGGGTTTGCTTTCCGTCACGGATAAATTTAAAAGAAATTTCAGGGTGAGAAAGCGCAATGCGGTCGATAACACCTGCACAGGCATTCGCTTCGGAAACATCTTTTTTAAGGAACTTCATTCTTGCGGGGGTATTATAAAACAAATCTTTTATAATAATTGTTGTGCCATCGGGACAGCCCGACGGAGAAATCAAAACTTCGCTACCGCCTTCAATTTTATAATGAGTACCGTTAATAGCGTCGGCAGTTTTGGTTAACATTTCAACCTTAGCAACCGAAGAAATTGCCGCCAAGGCTTCACCACGGAAACCTAAAGTAGAAATAGAATTAAGGTCTTCCCCGCTGCTAATTTTGCTCGTAGCGTGGCGCAAAAATGCCAACGGCACATCAGAAGGATCAATACCGCAACCATTATCGGTAATGCGCATATAAGAAATACCGCCGTCTTTAATTTCAACAGTGATTATATTAGCGCCCGCATCGATTGAGTTTTCAACTAATTCTTTCAAAACTGAAGCCGGTCTTTCAACCACCTCACCCGCGGCAATAAGCTCGGAAATATGTTTATCTAAAAGATTGATTTTTGGCATTTTAGCACCTCTTTTCAATTATAAATTTTTACTTCTATTGCAAATATCGAATAAAATCTGCATTGCCTCAATAGGTGTCAGCGTATTAACATCAATAGCATTAAGTTCTTTAATGATATCCTGTCCGCTTTGCATACCAATTGACATTTGTGAATCGGTATCGGCAATTGTTTTATATGTTACAACGCCCTCTTCCTCTGTTTGTTTCAAAATATCTTTGGCACGTTCAATAACAGAGTTTGGTATACCAGAGAGTTTTGCAACCTCGATACCGTAGCTTCTATCGGCGCCGCCCGGAACAATACGGCGAAGGAATGTTATATCGTCACCACGTTTTTTAACAGCGATATTATAGTTTTTAACGCCGCCGAGTTGCTCTTCCATAACTGTAAGCTCGTGATAATGGGTTGCAAACAATGCCTTTGCGCCGAGTTTTCGCTTATCCGCAACATATTCGAGCACTGCACGTGCTATCGACATACCGTCAAAGGTGGAAGTGCCTCTGCCGATTTCGTCAAGAATAAGCAAACTTTTTTTGGTAGCGCTCTTAAGAATGGCGGCAACCTCGCTCATTTCAACCATAAAGGTTGACTGACCAGATGCCAAATCGTCCGAAGCGCCGACACGGGTGTAGATAGCATCAACTATACCAATTTCTGCAATCTCTGCAGGAACAAAGCAACCCATTTGCGCCATTAAAGTTATTAGCGCAGTCTGGCGCATATATGTAGATTTACCCGCCATATTGGGACCTGTGATTATAGCGCAACGGTTATCCTGCATATCAAGGAAAGTATCGTTTGCGACAAACGGAATACTAATCACCTGTTCTACCACAGGATGTCTTCCCGATTTGATTGAAATTTTACCGCCAGTGTTTACAAGCGGACGGCAATAGTGATTTTCGGCTGATACTACTGAAAGCGAAGTTAGTGCGTCAAGCTCTGCAATAGCAAAAGCAGTTTTTTGCACTCGCTTTACTTCGGAAGCAACCTTTTTTCTGATACTGTCAAATATCTCATATTCAACCTGAACAATGCGGTCTTTAGCTGTCAGAACACGTTTTTCGATTTCTTTTAGTTCTTCGGTTATAAAACGCTCCGCATTGGTTAAAGTTTGTTTTCTTATGTAATCTTCGGGAACTAAATCTAAGAATGAATTTGTAACCTCAATATAATATCCGAAAACCTTGTTATAACGAACACGCAAATTTTTAATGCCCGTACGTTCTTTTTCTCTTGCTTCAATATCAGCCAAAACCGAAGTACCGTTTTCCATATCATTCCGCAAGGTGTCAACAATGTTGCTATAGCCTTTTTTAATAAGACCGCCCTCACGAAGTGTTGCGGGGGCTTCGGGATTGATTGATTCATAAATTAAGGAATATATATCTTCGAGAACATCAATATCTGAAAAAATTGACTTTAGTTTTTGAGAATTTACATTTTCTAAAAGAGATTTAATCTGCGGCAATTTTTGAATTGTTTGCGCAAGATTTAATAAATCTCTGGCATTAGCGGTACCGTAAACAATTTTGGTCATAATGCGCTCAATATCACGAATACCGTAAAGACTCTCAATCACTTCACCACGTAAAATAACATTGCTAACAAGTTCTTCAACTGCGTTGAGTCTCAAATTTATTGTGGTAATGTTTATGAGCGGTTGCAATAACCAGTTTCTGATAAGACGTTTACCCATTGGGGTTTTGGTTTTATCAAGTACCCATAAAAGTGAGCCTTTTTTAGACTTTGTACGCATTGTTTCGCAAAGTTCAAGGTTTCTGGCTGCCGTCATATCAAGCCGCATATACTGACTGTCGGTATAAATATTAACACCGCTAACTGAAATATGACCGTTAACGCCTGTTTCGTAGAGATAATCAAGCACCGCACCAAAAGCCGCCGAAATAGATGAACCGGTTTCTAAGCCTAAATTTTCGACACTCATAACTGAAAAGTGCTTCATAACCAAGGCTTCGGTTTTTTCACAGTTGAAGGCATCATCACTTCTCAATGTAATAACACCCGAAAAGTTAAGTTTCAAAAATTCTTCAACAATGGGTGCTTTCAAACAAAAATCAGTTTGCAACAAAATCTCTCTCGGTGAAAAACGAGATAATTCGTCAATAATTTTACTTTGGAAATCTTCATTTGAAAGAGTTGTGGCATGACATTCACCTGTCGAGGCGTCAGTAAAGCAAATACCAATATCCTTATCGGTTAAAACAATACTTGCGAGGTAGTTATTCTTGCCCTCGTCAAGCATATTGTCTTCAAATACGGTACCAGGAGTAATTGTGCGGATAATTTCACGCTTTACAAGACCTTTAGCGGTTGCGGGGTCTTCGGTTTGTTCACAAATAGAAACTTTGTAGCCTTTATCAATAAGTCGTGCTATATAATTATCGCAACTGTGGAAAGGCACACCGCACATTGGTGCACGTTCGGGTAGACCGCATTCCTTACCCGTCAGTACCAAATCTAATTCTTCGGAAGCCTTTTTGGCGTCTTCGAAAAACATTTCGTAAAAATCGCCGACGCGGAAGAACATAATGCTATCTTCGTTTTCAGCTTTTATTTGTTTATACTGTTGCATCATCGGTGACAGTTCAGCCATTTTCAACTTCCTTTCCTTTTTATTTCTTATAAATCAGTGGCAACCACCGCAGGTTGAACAGCTTCCGGTACAACCGCTTTCAATAGTTAATGTTTCGGGGTCTTCACCGTCGAGTGACTTTGAAAGAACGATATTTACTTCGTTCATCATTTGGTCTAAAAGTGCCTTTGCGGTGTTATATTCAACCATAGGACCGCTTGACATAATTTCGCCGTAAATTTTGCGAAGTTCTTCGTTTAAAGTTTTGATTTTTTCATCATCTTTCTCTTCGGCGCCTGCAGCTTGTTCAAGTTCCATACGCTTGATATTAAAATTACCGATTGCATTTTGTAACTCAGTATCGTTATCATTTGCAAGTTTAGCCTTTGCAAAGCGGATAAAACGCTCATCTTGTTGAATTGCTTTTCCTAATTCTCTGGCAGTCTTAATTACATCCATTTTAAATACCTCTTTTTATATAATTTTTCCGCGAAGTCCGTTTTCATAAGACTCCACTTTAACATTGATAAATTGACCGAGAAGGCTTTCGTCTCCCTCAAATTCAATAACAGCAGTTCCCGAAGTGCGACCGAGCATAAAACCTTCATTTTCGGAAACTTCATCGCATAAAACTCGGTATGTGTTACCGATAAATCTATTTATATTTTGTTCTGCTACCTTTTCTTGCGCCAACAAGAGTTCGCTAAACCACTTGCCCTTTTCGGCACGTGTTATATTATCCTCCATCTCGGCAGCGGGGGTTCCCTTTCGCTTTGAATAAATAAATGTGAAAAGTGATGCAAATTTCACTTCATTTACAAGACTTAATGTTTCTTTAAAGTCTTCATAGGTCTCCCCCGGGAAACCCACTATAATGTCGCTCGTTAAATCCACATCAGGAATACGCTCTTTAGCGTTTTTAATAAGTTCAAGATACTGTTCCCGATTGTAGTAGCGGTTCATAAGTTTTAAAATTCTACTGCTTCCGCTTTGGAACGGTAAATGTAAATGTCGGGTTACCTTTTTACATTCTTTAATCGTATCAAGAAGCTCGATAGTACAATCTTTTGGGTGTGAAGTCATAAAACGGATTACAAATTCACCATCAATATCATTAAGCATCCGAAGAAGTTTTGCAAAATTCACACCGTGGTCGCAACCCTTACCATAAGAGTTGACATTTTGTCCGAGTAAAGTTATATCTTTATAGCCGTCCTTAATCATTTGCTTAAATTCAGCGACGATTTTTTCAGGCTCTCTTGAGCGTTCTCTACCTCTGACATAAGGCACTATACAGTAGGTGCAAAAATTGTTGCAACCGTACATTATTGGAAGCCAACCTTTGAACTTTCCGTCACGTTTTACAGGTATATCCTCAATAATAGTATTATCTTCCATTGAAAGCTCAAAAATACGCTTCCCACCCGATAAACGCTTATAAATAAATTCAGGTAATCTGTGTTCCACGTGGGTTCCCATAACTATATCAACATATGGGTAACTTTTTCTAATCTTTTCGGCAATATGCTCTTGCTGTACCATACAACCGCAAACTGCAACAATGGTATTAGGACGGTCTTTTTTAATTTGCTTAGTCATACCGATATTGCCAAAAACTCTATCTTCGGCGTGTTCACGAACGGCACATGTATTAAAAATAATAAAATCGGCATTTTCCATTGTATCAACTATGGTATAGCCCATACTGGAAAGCATACCCTTAAGGCGTTCGGAATCACTTACATTCTGCTGACAGCCAAAAGTATTAACACAAGCCTTTGGACAAGTGCCGTAGGTATTTGCAGAAAGCGACAAAACCCTTTTTGCATAACCTAACTGCTCGTCTAAAACAGAGTTGGTTTTTATTTGAAAATCCAAAACATAATCTCCCAATTTATATAATATAATATTATACTATAAGATATAGATTATTGCAAGAAAAAGAAATAAAAAAATCCCGTATTTCTACGGGATTTTAAAAATTACATTTTTGCAAGATTTGCCTTAAGGTTTTCGAGTTGTTCTTTAAGTTCTTTTGGTAACTTATCGCCAAACTTCTTGTAGTGTTCGGTAATTTCAGCAGCTTCTTGTTCCCAAACCGCCTTATCAACAGTTAAGATATCCTTAAGTGTTTCGATATCCATATCTAAATCGGTAAGGTCGATATCTTCAGGCTTCGGAATGTAACCGATAGCTGTTTCAGTAGCGTCAGCATTGCCTTCGCAACGGTCAATAATCCAGTTAAGAACACGCATATTGTCGCCAAAACCGGGCCATATGAAGTTACCTTCATCATCGGTGCGGAACCAGTTAACATTAAAGATTTTGGGAGCCTTGTCGCCAAGCTTTTTACCCATTTCAAGCCAATGCTTAAAGTAGTCACCCATATGATAACCGCAGAAAGGAAGCATTGCCATCGGGTCACGACGAACAACACCAACTGCACCAGCAGCGGCAGCTGTGGTCTCGCTTGCCATTGCTGAACCTACAAATACACCGTTAACCCAATCCTTTGATTGATATACGAGAGGTGCGCACTTAGCACGACGACCGCCAAAGATAATAGCGGAAATCGGCACACCTTCGCCCTTGTTAAATTCTTCGGAAATGCAGGGGCAATTTTCAGCAGGAGCTGTAAATCTTGAGTTGGGGTGTGCAGCATAGGTTGACTTGTCAGCATTATCAAATTTAGAAGCATCC
>JAFYLF010000030.1 GCA_017537195.1 Clostridia bacterium | reverse complement strand
TTGTGTTTGTTTTTCTTCTATGTATCTAATTATACAGTAACTTTGTGTATAATTATATACTTATTTTGTAAATAGTTTTTGAATATAAAAAAGCCCCCGAATAATCGGGGGATATCCATTAAAACGGGTATTTTATATCTTGCATATACAGCCTTAACGCCGCTTTTATAGTCCCTTGCTTGTTTCCGCAATTTTCCAAAAACTCAATTAACTCCGCGTCTGTCTTATTGTTCAGTCTTATAATTGTAGCTGTCGTGTTCTTTGCGTTATATCTGTTGATTGCTTCAATCTGTGCTGTGCTTGTTTTCTTTGCTGTATTTTTCATGTTTGTATACCTCACTTATTATTATTTTGTGGGCGGCATTTTCGCCGCCCGTTGTTTACTTTTCAAATGCTCTTAGCCAATTATCGGTCATTTTTATTATTTCGTGCGTTTCCGATAACTTTTGCATAGCCGCCCCGAATACGTATGTATTTGTAACTTTGTGCGGGTATATTTCAATTATACCCTTGTACTTTCTTTTCATCACTCCGCTTTCGATAGCTTTGTCAATTATGTTTTTCATATTTACCGCCCCTTTATTCAAGAATTTTTTTGTTTTCTTCAAGCTGTTTTTCAAGTTCTTTGATTTGCTTTTGGATTCTTTCTATTTCCTTTTCGGCGTTGTCGCGCTTTCTAATTTCTTCGTTTCTTGCTTCGATTTTTACTGTCAAAGCTTCTAATGATATTGGTTTAGCGTTAAGCGCGCTTGCTATAAATGTTTCGGTCTTCATAGCTTCTCGACCATAAGCCATGCAACCGTCAACGCCGTAACCATGTTTACCGCATATTCCTATATCAAGTATTATGTGTTCGGCGTTGTATTCGCTTGTTGCTTCAACCTTTGTCATGTAATTAACTCCGTTAACGTATGCTATCACCATGTAATTTTCCATGTTAAACCGTCCTTTCGTGGTCTGTGTTGTTCGTTTCTATGTTTATTATTATACAGTAACTTTGTGTATAATTATACACTTATTTTGTAAACAGTTTGTAAATAGAAATAGGCGGTAAAAATACCGCCCGTTGCTGTTACCATGTTTTTATAATTATTTCTCCGCGCCTAATGTGTATCAAGCTGTTTTCGGTTTTGAGTTGAACGGCTTTGAATTTATTCCACTCTATAAAAAATTCGTTTCCGTTTTCATCAAACCTCACCCCGTTTGCAAAACATTCGACCATATTACAAATAATCAAGCGGTTATAATCTGCAACCGTTTTATCTGTTATTCTGATAATGCAAGCGGGCTTTAACTCCGCAAAGCTTCGGAAAATCTTCTTTTCATTTTCAAACGTGTACTTTTCTTTTCTTAACATTGTTTTGCACCCCTCAAAATTGCGCTATATGGCGCTTTGTTTTTTGCCGCCCGTTTATACTATGTAAGCACTTGCGCCCCGCAACGGGGCGCTGTGTGCGTCCTGTGATTAGATTTCAACATAAGCCGTAAAATCACAATCACGGTCTTTGTTTTCGTACTCGTCAATTTGTTCAAATGTCATTCCGTCATATGCCGAAATATGCCTTTCGTCAAGGTCTGCCGATTCTGTGATAAAATCGTCCGCATTATACATATCGCCGCTGTTTATTGCGTTTCTTATAATTTCCGCGTTTTCTTTGTTTGTGTCAGCGTCAAGTTCAACGGGTAAATTATATTCGCTCCAATAATACCACTTTTCACGGTCGCCAATTAAAACCCCGTAACCGCCGTTATCACTTTGTAAAAACATTCTAGCCATAATTAAAACCGTCCTTTCAATTCTTGTATTGTTCTTTACTCTATGCCGTACATTTCAGCGTCGCCGCCTAACTCATTTTCAAAATAAGTTATAGCTTCGTCCATGCTGTCAAATTCCTTTACAGTTTCGATTTCGCCGTTATATATAGCGCTGTCCCAGTCTGTGCCGTTTTCCCTTGCTTCTTTTGTCATTGTGTAAATTCTAGCCATTTTAACAACCTCTTTCAGATTTATTTCAGTAAGTTTTCTTTCCCTTACTGTATCTATATTATATCATACTTATATAAAACTGTCAATAGTTTTTCGACTTTTATTTGTAAATAGTTTGTGAACAATAGAACGAATAGAAAAAAGCGGGTTTTTACGCCCGCTTGATTTCTAAATATGCTCTCCAAAATTCTCCACTTGTAAATATTGTTTCTCCGTCAATTGTCAGTGTGAAACAATGTAATGACCTATATGTTGCGCCGTTGTTTCTGTCGATAAAAAATCTTTTTCCATTCGGTGTTACTCCGTTGTATCTTGCTTCAAGTGTTATCCCATCTTTCGCCCACTCTTTTTGCTCTTTTTCAAAATCTGCTTTCCAAAGTTCCTCGCGCTTTTTAGCGTCCTCTATCTTTGAGATTTTCTCAAAATGTTCATTCATTTTTATTTCAGCGTGTTCAAGTCTTTTTTCGGCTCTTTCAATCGCCTTTTCTACGTCCTTTACTTCATCTTTTGCACAATGCAAGTCAAACCAAGCGCCGTTTATTTTGATATCTGACTTGTTTACTAAAAAGCCGTTACTTGTTGTTTCAACTGTCTTCAACCAATTGTGACGGTCTTCAATAGACCAATTTTCAACGCCGTATTTTTTAGCGTTTTCAAGCTTCTTTTCATATGCCTTTTTGGCTCTTTCAAGTCTTGCGTTAAGCTTTTCAAGTTCCTTGACCTCTTTGTTGTAAGTAATTTCAACTCTATAAGTTTTCATAATTAATACCGTCCTTTCAGATTTTCAAGGGGCTTTCCCTTGTTCTGATATTATTATAGCATACTTATATCAATAAGTCAATACTTGTGCTATAAAAAATTGTACAAACTTTGGTATTCGTTTTTGTGCAAAATAAAACCCCTTGCATAATACAAGGGGCTTTTGCTATACTTCCCAGTTTGATAAAGTCGGGTACATATAATATCCGCTTTCGTCTTCAACTTCCGTTATCTCCGTTACGTATGCCGCCGCGTTTATTCCATAGCCGTTGGATACTTGTACCTTATCTCCCATGAAATAATCAACGCCAAACTTGAAATTACTATGCAAGAGTATTTCACCCGAAAAACTTGTAACATCTTGCAACTTTGACAAAGCGTCTTGACCTTGCACCGTCAAAACTTTATTATATGCCGCTGTCGACAAAGACCCCGCTTGTGTTTTGGCGCTTGCGTCTACAAACGTTTCACGCCTATTTATACCGATTGCCACGCCTGTTGATATAATGCTTTGTACATTGTTTACCTTTTCACCCGCTACATACGCAACATTACAAGTGTTTTGTCTATTGTTTGTGTATTCTGTATTACACAAATTGTCATAATCGGGTGAAAACACGACGGCGGGTACACTGCTTTGTGCGAAAGTTCTATCAGTGCCGACATATACCGCAAAAACTAGCTTGTTGATAGCACTATTCAAGCGCAAACCAAAGCCGCAATTATAAGTCTTTGCAATTGCTGTCATTTGTTCAAGGATATTAACGCCAAAAATTTGAATGTTGTCTATTGTGTCAGTAAGCCCCGCCGCTGAACCCATTGTTATAACGTCTATCTGCCTATCGCTTGTCGTGTTCGCGCCCACGTTATAAGATACTAGCCCGCGCAAAACGGTTTCAACATTTACGTCTGAATAGTTATATAAACGCTCCGTTACGCGCCTTGCTAGTAAGCTTTCGGC
Source organism: Clostridia bacterium (assembly GCA_017537195.1). Classification (GTDB taxonomy): domain Bacteria; phylum Bacillota; class Clostridia; order Oscillospirales; family Acutalibacteraceae; genus UBA737. The sequence continues at coordinate 1,781 of JAFYLF010000030.1, read as the reverse complement.
GCTTCTGCCTGTGACCGTCAAAAAGTTTCCGTTTTCTTCATCGGTAACAAGTTTAACGTTTTCAGTTATCATTACACTGTAACTATCTTCACGCAAAATATACCGTTCAACGCTAAAGAGTTGCAATAGTTCTTCGGTCGCTCTTATGTATAGCTCAAACTCACCCGCTTCATTATAGCGCTGTACCCAAATTACAGATATAGCGCTATCAATTATTTTAAGCGGTACAAATTCGCCGCCTTGAATTTTACAAACTATTAAATTCATTGCACTACACCCCTATATATTGGTTTATATGTGATATCTGTATATTCACATATTTTGCTGTGTCATTTGAAGTTGAAAACGAAAAGGCATTTTCTCCGAATTTCATTTTTAGCCAACTTGACCCGTCCGACAAATTACGCAAAAGGTTAACAGGATTTGGCAAACTAGAACGCCTTACCTCTGCCATAAGTTCACCCGCTATTGTTGAAATTACAATTGTGTCGTCATGGATAAAACCCGCCGTAAATCCTATATATTCGCCCGTTAAATAGTTTGTTATTTTCAAATCGCGTACTGCTTCATGTGACAAACTCGATGATATATTTATTCTCATTGTTACGCCGTTTTTAATATCTCCGTCATTCCTAAAGGCTGATTCATTCGGCAGTGTTATTGTAGTTGTTGTGTGGTCGTCAAAGAACGGGCGCGGGCATATAACGGAAATTGTGAACGTTTGCGGAAAGTCGCACAAACTGCCCTCAAAGGATTCAACATATCCCGTGATTTTAACGTCCCTATTACCGTTTTTAAATCTTAGCTGTATTTCACGGTTGACGGGGAATAGGTTATAAAGCCTTTGCCTGTTTAACTCAATATCACCGCGCGGCATTATTGTTATAACTATGTTTCGCTGTCCTAACCGTGCAGAATTAAAAAATGTTCCGTCAAGAGTGCCGCCCGTTGACGTGTTTATATTAGCGGCGGGCGGGTTTAACCCGTCCACCCTCAAAATTGAAAACCATTCGTTTTGTTGTGTCACGTCATACCAACCGACAAACCGTTCATTGTATACATAAAGTTTGTAAGCATACATACTATTTCACCCCGTTCACAGCATACATAAGATTTTTTGTTTGCCTGTAAATTTCATAGCGGCTTAACGCTTTCGGGCTGTTATTGGTTTGATTGAAATTATAAACCGTGCCGCCGCCTGTCGTTTTGCCGCCGCCAATTGCGCCGCCGTCCATTTCCTTTGCAAGCAATCCCGCTATCTTTTTTAAACCCGCTTTGTTGTGTTCAAGCGGGATAACGGCTTCTTCGCCCGCTTCGCCGATATTTGCAAGCATAGACTTGTTTACAATGCCGCCTTTTGCAAGTCGTGGTAAAGAAACATATCCCAAATGGTCTATATCTACGGCGGGTATCTTGTTTAAAATATCAATCGCGCTGTTTATCGCGTCGGGTACGGCGTTTATCGTGTTTTCGACGGTTTCAAGCACACTATTGATAACAGATTTAATCGCGCCGCCGATAGCTTCACCGACCTTTGTACCAACGTCGGTAAACTTTGTTTTTATGGTTTCCCAAATGCCGCCGAAAAAGTCACCAACGTTTGAAAATACGGCTTTTATGTTCGTCCATGCGGTTTCAAATGTTGTTTTGAACCATGTGCCAACGGTCGAAAATGCGTTTTTTATGCCTGTCCAAACGCCCGTGAAAAAGTTCTTGGTCGTACTCCATGCGGTTTTAACTCCATTCCATGCCGCCGTAAACGTGTTTTTAAACCACGCGCC
>JAFYLF010000029.1 GCA_017537195.1 Clostridia bacterium | reverse complement strand
CGTCCTCTTTAATTTTATGTAAATTATAAATCGCGCGAGGTATGTTTAATTTGGAATTAACACAAATAGGGGTTGACAAAGTGCGGTTTATGGTGTATAATCTATACATAAAGAAAAAGAAAAGAGGTAAACAAAATGATTACTAAAACCGTTCGCAATGGCTACTCTACTGTCCGCATGACCTACGACCGCGCCCTGTCTGAAATGCCCCACGCACAGTGCGGCGTGAAATTTACCGCCGATGGTTCCATTCATTTCTATTCTTACGTAACGCGCGTTATTACGATTGATAGGGATGGATGGATTGAATGCACGGGCACCTATTCGCCCACTACGCGTAAACAGATCGGAAGGTTTTTGAAAGAGTATGCGCCCGTGTTTGATTATTACGTAATGAAACAGATTGCGGGAACGGGTGAACGCATTAACCTTTATACGGGTGAGATTAAATAAGGGGGCATTTGCCCTCTTTAATTTTTTGTAAAGGGATCTTGGCGCGAGACATAATTTATATGATTTTAACATAAAAGGTATTGACTTTATAGAATAAAAGTGCTATAATTGTATTATAAGAAAGGGGTTGACACTATGATGACTTGGGAAGAAAAAATGGCTTGGGGAAAAGAAACCTATAAAAGTTGGAAATGTGTTCCAATGGACTCGCGCATTATTGATGAAATGTTTATGAATGACGCTGAAATAGACGGTATTAAATTAGAAGAAGATGATATTTATGCTATGACAGATGCGGTTTTAAATGGAGAATGGGATAATTTATAATTTAATGGGGTTTTACCCCTTTAAATTTTTGTAAAATATAAATCGCGCGATACACATTTCATATTCATTTAACATAAAAACCTATTGACTTTATAGGGGTTATCTGTTATAATATACTCACAAGGTTGAGAGAACAACCTCAAAAAAGAAAGGAAGTTAAAACCATGAAGATTCTCGTTGCTTTCTCCAAGTCCGCCATTTCCGTCATCCGCACCTACGAATTTGTTTCCAATGAACTACTTGACAATGTTATCGACCTGTCCAGTGAGCGCGGTTTCTCTTGTTCTCATGTTCTCGTGGTTGAAGATCAAAAAGTAGTTTATGAATTTATTCGGGGTGAAACTACTGCGGTATCTAAGCGCACGGATGTAGAATTTAAACCTATTAGGGATACCACCATGAGAGACCTCGCAATGGTTAAAAGGGCATGGGAAAAATCCCTCGCAAATTTGAAATGCGCCGAGTTCATCATGTAAAACTAAAGCGCGGATTTTCCGCGCTTTAATTTTTTGTTAATCTCTCTTCGCGCGAAATACAATTTACAAAAACTAAATAAAAAGGGGTATTGACATTTTGCCTGTTCTATGGTATAATCTATACATAAAGAAAAGCAAAGGAGATTGAAACCATGAAAACTGTCGCCTACTATCTTGAACCCAATGCCGACCTTAGTCTCGCCCTCAATATCATTGTGGAGGCTATCCCCTGTTTTCTGCGTCCTGCGCCTACGGAGGAAGACGAAAGTTTCTTCTATCTTGAAATTGAATGCCGCGCGGAGGATGTGCGTTTTGTGGAGGAAATGCTTGCGCCTTTTGTTTAACGGAGTTTTAACTCCGTTAATTTTTTATAAAACGGGGTTCGCGCTAACCACATTTTACTTTAACTTAACATAAAACACTATTGACAAAAAGAGATTAAAATGCTATAATATACTTACAAAGAAACGAAAGAGAGGGAACATCATGATTAACATTCGCACTATTCGCAAATTAACGGACGGAGACGGTTTGACTTTGAAATGCGGGCGCGTAATTCGCTATAAAACTGGGTGGCAAGTTGCCGATTATGGAATTGAAACCACTTCGGCACAGAAGGCAATAGAAGCGGTTAGAATGTTCGGTGGCGATTGCGGAGTGTGGTTTG
>JAFYLF010000028.1 GCA_017537195.1 Clostridia bacterium | reverse complement strand
TGAATTTCGACCGCTACGCCTTTTCGCACTCGCTGTTTCTCACACCGTGAGCGCTCGTGCTCAAAGCCTGACCCCCAGGGGTCAATAGCCCGCAGGTTAAACTTCTATTATTCAAATTAAAAAACCGAACAAGGCAAATACCTTGTTCGGTTTTTTGGTCCGAGTGACAGGACTTGAACCTGCGGCCTCTTGACCCCCAGTCAAGCACGCTACCAACTGCGCCACACCCGGATAAATTAAAGTAATAAGTAATAGTGAATAGTGAAAAAGTATCTTGCTTCCTTTTCACACGCAAGTAGTATTATACCACGAATTTTGGATTTGTCAATAGAAAAAAGGTTGCCTTTTTAAAAAATTCAAGGCAACCCTTTATTTTTTAAAATTAGTCAGCAAATCCCGATTCAACTAAAGCAACAAGACCTTCGAGAGCTTCTTTTTCGTCAGAACCATCAACGATAATCTTGATTGTAGTACCACCAACGATACCAAGGGACAAAACACCTAAAAGGCTTTTTGCATTAACCTTTCTTTCGTCCTTTTCAACCCAGATTGAAGACTTGAATTCGTTAGCCTTCTGAATAAAGAATGTAGCAGGACGAGCATGTAAACCTACCTGATTGTGAATAACAACATCTTTAACGCACATTATAAAAATCTCCTTATCGGTAATGGGTTTATTTTATATCGTTATTATACCACATTTAATGCGATAGTCAATTCTTTGTGAAAAAGTTCTAATATTTATCCAACAAATCGAGGCTTTGACGCCTTGGTTTTGTGCAATTTTATGACAAATATAAAACTATTTTTCAAATTTTTCCAAAAGTTTTTTATCCTTATCGCTTAAATCCTCTTGTTTAAGCATATCGGGGCGCTTTTCCATTGTAATTTTTAGTGAATTACACCTACGCCAATTATCAATATTTTTATGGTTTCCCGAAAGCAAAACTTCAGGCACTTCCCTGCCCATCCACACAGGTGGGCGGGTGTATTGCGGATACTCGAGAAGCCCTGAAAAATGGCTTTCCTCACTAAAGCAAAGCTCGTCCGATAAAACACCCGGGAGCATTCGGCAAACTGCATCAGCCACAGCCAAAGCGGGAAGTTCACCACCCGTCAGCACAAAGTCACCTATTGAAATTTCTTCGTCAACAATCTCTTCTATAACCCGCTCGTCAATACCTTCGTAATGTCCGCACAAAAGCACCAAACGGTCAAGTTTCGAGAGTTCAACCGCTCTTTGCTGATTAAAGGTTTTCCCTTTGGGTGACAAATATACGAGATGCGGTTTTGCTTCATTTTCATTATAAAGGCTTTTATAAGCGTTATAAATCGGTTCGGCAGCCATTACCATACCCATTCCGCCGCCGTATGGAGCATCGTCAACCTTATTGTGTTTATTATTAGCATAATCGCGAATGTTTGTGCAAACAATTTCGACCTTGCCCGCCTTTTGCGCTCTGCCGATTATACTTTCATTCATAACAGTTTCGCACATTTCAGGGAAGAGAGTCAATATATCAATCCTCATCATCGAAAATTCCTTTCAATGGTCTAATTATCGCCTTTTCGCCGTCAATATCAACCGAAACCAAAACATCGCTGATGGCAGGAATAAGATATTCTCTACCATCTTTTTTGATATGCCACACATCGTTAGCGCCGGTCTGTGAAACATCGCAAATTTCACCCAAAACCGCATTTGTATCGGCATCATATACTGTAATGCCAATCAAATCGGTTATAAAATATCTACCTTCGGGAAGTTTTACATCCTGTCTATCGATATAAAGAACAGTATTTCGAAAACTTTCAGCGTGTTCAATAGTGTCAACACCCTTAAATGCTACAAGCGATATATTTCCGTGTGGCTGCACCTTTAAAACAGTCAGCTTATCGCTGCCTGTTTCATTTGTATATAAATATTTAAACTCTTTTAGAAAATCGGGACTATCCGCCCAAACCTGAACACGTGTCATACCCTTGACACCGTGAGTCCCCACGATTTTTCCTACTTCAAGATATCTTTTTTTCATAATTACTCCTATGTAAATACCCCCAACGCTGTGGGGGTATGCTTACATTAGTTTAGTCGATTTCAACCGCAACCTGAACGCCTGCTTTGTTAGCAGCGGCACGCATTACTGTACGGATAGCCTTGGCAATTCTGCCCTGTTTGCCGATAACACGGCCAACATCATTTTGGGCTACCTGTAAATGAAATACAATAACACCTGCTTCGTTGGGTTCTTCTTCAACTACTTTTACTTCGCTTGGGTTTTCAACAAGACCCGAAGCGATAGAAACCAATAATTCTTTCATTTCTTACCTCACAAAAATTGCTTTAAATTAAAGAACGCCGTTCTTCTTGAGTAAAGCTTTAACTGTATCGGTAGGTTGAGCACCGTTAGCAATCCATTTCTTAGCCTTTTCGCTGTCGATGTTTACTGCTGCGGGATCTTTAGTGGGATCATAAGTACCGATTTCTTCGATAAAACGACCGTCACGTGGGAATCTTGAATCAGCAACAACTACGCGATAGAAAGGAGCACGTTTAGCACCCATACGACGAAGTCTGATTTTAACTGCCATTTACTACACCTCCAAAATGTAAAATATATTTTTAAAGATTTACTATCTTAAAAACCAAATCCACCGGGCATATTCATATTGCCCATACCACCCATTCGGCGCATCATATTTCTCTTTCCGCCTTTTGAGTTCATTTGCTTGAACATTTTTTTCATTTGTTCATACTGCTTCATAAGTTTATTGACTTCTTCCACACTAACACCCGCACCTGCAGCAATACGCTTACGGCGTGAACCATTAAGTATATCGGGTTTTGCACGTTCTTTTTTGGTCATTGAAGTGATAATAGCTTCAATTCGAAGTAACGCACGGTCGTCAATATCAGCATCTCTCACCTGCTTTTCCATACCCGGAACCATTGAGAGTAAGCTCTTTAAAGAGCCCATTTTTTTAATTTGTCTGAACTGGTCAAGCAAATCGTTAAGGTCAAACTTATTTTCAGCAAGTTTTTGGGCGGTTTCTTCTGCCTTTTTCTCGTCAATCTCGGTTTCAACCTTTTCTATGAGAGAGAGCACATCGCCCATACCGAGAATGCGGGAAGCCATACGGTCGGGGTGGAACTCGTCGAGTTGGTCGAGTTTTTCACCCACACCTGCAAACATTATGGGTTTGCCTGTCACCGCTTTTACAGACAGCGCCGCACCGCCACGGGTATCACCGTCGAGCTTGGTTAAAATTACACCATCAATTTCGAGTATATCGTTAAACGATTTTGCAATGTTTACCGCATCCTGACCGACCATTGAATCAAGCACCAAAAGGATGTTATTAACCTCAACCGTCTCGGTTATGCGCTTTAATTCATCCATAAGCTCGGTATCAATATGAAGTCGGCCCGCAGTATCCAAAATCACGAAATCGTGACCGTAGTCTCTGGCGTGTGCAATCGCCTTTTTAGCGATGATTTCGGGTTTTTCGGTGCCCATTTCGAAAACGGGAGCCTCTACCGCTTTACCCACAACCTTTAACTGTTCGATAGCGGCAGGTCGGTAAATATCACAAGCGACAAGCATTGGTCTGTGACCTTTGGCTTTCAAGTGCTTTGCAAGCTTTGCCGAGTGGGTTGTTTTACCCGAACCCTGAAGACCGCACATCATAATAACAGTTGGGATTTTGTTGGATATTTTAAGTCTTGCCTTTTCGCTACCCATCAAAGCAGTAAGCTCGTCTTTAACGATTTTGATTACCATTTGGGGTGCGGTAAGACTTTCCATAACATTTTCGCCGATACATTTTTCGGTAACGGTATTTGTAAAATCTTTAGCAACCTTATAGTTAACATCGGCTTCTAAAAGCGCAAGTCTTACCTCACGCATAGCCGCCTTAACATCAGATTCTGAAAGTTTTCCGCGAGAGCGTAATTTTTTAAAAACGCCTGCTAATTTGTCGGATAAATTGTCAAACGCCAAAAAATTCACACTCCTTACAAATCATTTATATTAGAAATAATTTCGTCAATCGTTTCGGTTTCGCCCAAAGAGTACTTATTAGCCAATTCTTTTAAAAGGGAAAACTTTTTACAGTAGCCACACTTTTCTTCAAGCTCTAAAAGTTGGGCTTCGGCACGTTTTATCTGGTCACGCACACCCTGACGTGTTATCCCCTCGTTTTCGGCAATTTCCGAAAGTGACAAATCTTCATTATAATAACATTCAGTTAGCGCTTTCGCCTTGTCACCCAAGAAATTTCCGTAAACATCGAGCAAGGCGGAAATGTATAAATTTTTAACCATCTAAAAAACCACCTTTTTACACCTACACGAGTATAACACAAAACTTTTCGTCTGTCAAGTATTTTTCTTTACACCTATGTTTTGTTTTTTATAATACAAAAAATCACCCTAACCACAAAGTGATTAAAGTGATTTTGAATTTTTAAGGCATACTGTGTGAAAAGTTAATTCCATTAAGATTTTCATGATTTGGGCTGTAATACATTGCTGTATATTCGCCTTCGTTTTCCTTATATTTTTGAGCTAATTCGGCATATTCAGCCAACGGTTCTACTACAAACTCACTTATTTGATTTTTTGCTGTAAATTCTAAAAAACCTAATTGTTTATAAAAATCAATAAGCCCTTCATTCACAGGTCTTAAAATAAGCAGAGCGTCATTTTCGACCTTTATTTGCTCTAAAAGTTCCTTTGCGTAACCCTTGTCACGAAACTCTTTTGCGGTTGTGACAGCAAAAATATATTTAGCATTCCTTTCTCCGATTTTACAAGGAAGCGCAAAGCAGATTGAAACAATTCTTCCGTCTTTTTCGAGGTATTTACAGTATTTATAGCACTTTTCAAATAACTCATTTTCAAATGCGCTGTCCTCTTCCCCGAAAGACGCATTATAAATTTGTTTGCAACGCTCTTTTTTAGATACTGCCAAAAACTTTTTAAGTAAAATATTGGGCTTATAGGAAAGTTTGGCTTTGCGAAGCCCCTCAAGTCCCAAATCGTCCTCACGGTTTATATATTTATAATCTCCAAGCGTTTTTGCAAATTCATTATTTATAACTGTATAAGCTGTTGCATATTCGGGCAAAGCCTTTTCAATGTGAATATCAAAAATCTCACGGTTTATGGGCGAACCTAAAGTAAACGCCACAACCTTACCGTCTATATAAATTGCTCCACCTTTAACATCGAGCAAATCCATATTCTCTAAAATGAGCATAATGCCGTTCTTCTCACACTGCATATACTCATCAAAACGCTCATCGTTTTGTTTATACCATTCTTGTGCGCATTCGAGAACATCAGGTATATTATCTTTGGTGATTTTTCTGAATTCCCAGGAATATTGCTTTGAAAATGCTGAAATATGATTTCGTTTGCTATGATATTTTTTGCCGTTTAGTGTGGCTAAATCCTCTTGTAAATAGATGTAATCGAAAGCATCTCTTTGGGGAATGAGTTCATAATCATCGCCGAATTTTAGCTTAAAATCGATAAACCGCTCCCCTTGTTGAACCCACAAAGGCGGATAATCTTTCCCCGTATGCTCTCTTAACTTATTTATTCCCTTTTCCAAATTTTCACCAAACGGCAATCGGTAGGTTTCTTCCTCCACACCACCCGATTTTATAAAAAGCATATCACCGTCAATAGCATACATATTGTCATACATTTGTTGCCAAACAAGTAAATTGACAATATTGGTTTCGCAAGAAAATCTTGCGGGGGAAAACAATCGCTTTTTAAGAAGCTCGACATCTTCGATTTTTATCGGCTTAAATTCCAACATATATAAACTTTTTCACCGCTTCGTTCTAATTTTGAGATGCTGTAGAACTTGTGTCTGTCGGCTGTGAAGAACCTTCGGTTGCCGCATTTTCTTCGGCCTTTGCAATCTCTTCGGGAGTCATCATTAACTCGCCGCTGTGCTTTTGGCATACATCAGGCAATTTGCCTTTTTTATACCAACCGATAGCCTTACTTTCACACGCAACGGTTGCAAGAGAACCAGTTTCGGTGCAATAATATCTATCAACTGCAAACTTACTTTGTGGGAAATCTTTAGCTTCAAGTCCACTATGAATTTTAGACATAACCGTCGACCATTGACTTCTGGCAATACCAAGATTTGCCGAAGGCATATTCTGCATGGTTTCGTATCCGCACCAAGAAGAAACCACATAATAAGGCGAACCGCCCACAAACCATTTATCGTTATTAGAGCTTGAGGTACCTGTTTTACCGAAAAGCTTCATACCGCTTACAGCCGATGCAACCGCTTTACCTGTTCCGTTATCCTCGTAAATAACAGTCTGCAAAAGTTTATTCATAACAGTTGCTGTGTCTTCGCTTAAAGCTGATACGGGCTTATTATTTTTTTCAAGGATTATATTGCCCTTCTGGTCGGTAACCTTTGTGTAGAAGGTGGGCTCATAATAAAGACCGCCGTTACCGAATACTGCATAAGCCGCCGCAGATTCCAATGTGGTAATACCGCCGCTTGTACCGCCAAGACCCAGCGAAGAAAGGTTAAGGTCTTGCTCAGTTAAATTTTTAAGACCTAACTTTTGTGTTAAAAAGTCGTAACAGGTTTGAACGCCCATTTTATTTGCAAGGGCAACGGGAATAGTATTTATAGACCTTTCAATTGCCTCTTGCGCAGTAATATTACCCAAATATCCGCCACTTGCGTTTTTGGGTGACCACTTGCCATAAGTGGCTTTAGTATCGTTCAACATACTGGAATAGGTTATAACCCCGTTTTCTATCGCAGGGGCATAAACCGAAATCGGCTTCATTGTAGAGCCGGGCTGACGCTTAGCGTCGGTTGCGCAGTTGAATGCTCGGTTTTTGGTTTTTTCGCCAATTCCGCCTACTATACCTTTAACATTACCTTCGTAATCCATAACAGTCATAGCGCCCCAAAGTGGGTCACCCTTACTGCTGGGCTTAGCATTTGCAGCAACATCTAAATAAGCCTTTTCAACCACACTTTGAACATTTGTATCAACAGTGGCATAAATTTTGTATCCGCCATTGTAGAATAATTGCTCTGCTGTTTCTATAGTATACCCGTATTTATCGCATAAATCCTGTGTTACCTGACTAATGAGCGCATCAACAAAATAAGAATTTATTTCGTTATTCGAACTCGCAGACTCATTTACAGTGATTTTTATTTCGGCATCAACAGCCTCGTCATATTCTTCTTTGGTAATATAGCCTTGGTCCATCATTTCATAAAGCACAGTGTTACGGCGCTTTTTATTGTTTTCGGGGTTAGTATCGGGCGCATAATACGAGGGTGCCTTGGTTATTGCCGCAAGACAGGCACATTCAGGGATTGTAAGCTCGTTAACGCTCTTATTAAAATAATAATTTGCGGCAACCTCTACACCGTAGGTGCCGTGTCCCATAGGAATTGTATTGAGATAGCATTCCAAAATAACGTCTTTGGTGTATTTAGTTTCAAGGTAGCGAGCACGCATAATTTCGCGGACTTTTCTGCCCGCATCCTGTTCTCTGTCATCAGTAAGGTTTTTAACCAACTGCTGTGTAATAGTAGAACCGCCGAACTTATCGGAAAAATGGAAAAATTCATTTAAAAGGGCGCCGAAAGTACGCTTCCAGTCAACACCGTAATGCGTTTCAAAGCCCTTGTCTTCAATGGCTATAAAGGCATTTGCAAGATTTGCGGGTATGCCGTCATAATTCTCGTCCTTTTTTTCAATAGCGTTTTCATCATATTCAACCCAAATACGATTATACATGCCGTGCAAACGCTGATATTCTTCCCAATTACCCTTTTTATTTTGCACATAAACAGTTGTGGTGAAATTGAGTTGAGGGTCGTTAAGGTTATAATCAACAGTACCGTCAACCATAGTAAAAGCGTATATGAGAAAACTACCCGCAACAATGGCGACAGTAATTACACCAATAAGGAAGCAGGTTAAAACAGTTTTAATAATTTTTTGTTTTGTAAATTTAGGTTTTTTTGTTTCTTTTTCGGTTTGTTGGGTTTGGGTGGAAAAGCTATTAAGGTCAAAACTTGCTTGTCCCTCGTCCAAACCGTTATTAGAATTATCGTAACTAAATAAATCTCTATCGTCCATAAGAATCTCCTATCTACAATAAATCTTTCATTATTATAACACATAAGTGATATAAAATCAATCACTGCAATTTTTAAAAAATTATTAAATTTTTGACAAAATATTCTTGCAACGTGAAAATAAATATGGTATTATCTTCTTGTATTAGGGAGTAGTTAGCGCGGATTTGCGTTGCATTTTGCGTCAATACGGTGAGTTTCACCCGCATTTTGCATTAAATAACGAGACTTTTACTGCGCTGAATTTCGCGGTAAAGGTCTTTTTTATTCCCTTAAATCAAAGAAAGGTGTAAAAACTATGGAATTTATTTCAAGTATCCTTGGCGAACTTAACTTCCTTGTGGAAAACATTTCCGCTTTTGCCGCAGACGGCGGTTGGAAGTATCTTGTGATGTGGGTTATCGGCGGTGTGCTTATCTATCTTGCAATCCGTCACGATATGGAGCCCACACTTCTCTTACCGATGGGCTTCGGTACAATTTTAGTTAATATCCCCTTTTCAGGCGCAATCGGTGAAGAAGGCGCTCTGACCACCTTGTTTAATGCAGGTATCGCAAACGAGCTCTTCCCCCTTATCCTATTTATAGGTATAGGCGCGATGATTGACTTCGGTCCGTTGCTCACCAACCCCAAGCTTATGATCTTCGGCGCAGCAGCACAGTTTGGTATTTTCTTTACCTTGTGCTTGGCTTCAATGTTCTTCACACCCGAAGAAGCAGCATCAATCGGTATTATCGGCGCAGCCGACGGTCCCACTGCCATCGTTGTTGCAAACAAACTTTTAGGTTCCGATAGCCGCATTACAGGCGCAATTATGGTTGCGGCATATTCTTATATGGCTTTAGTTCCGATTATTCAACCCCCCGTTATCAAGGCACTCACAACCAAAAAAGAACGCCTTATCAGAATGCCCTATCAGGCTAAAGAGGTTTCAAAGCTGACTAAAATCTTGTTCCCAATTGTTATCACAGTAGTAGCTGGTGTTGTAGCGCCCGAATCGGTATCCCTTATCGGTTTCCTTATGTTTGGTAACTTAATTCGTGAATGCGGTGTGCTTAACTCACTTTCTGAAACAGCGCAAAAGGTTCTTGCAAACCTTATCACCATCTTCCTTGGTATCACCATCGCTGTTCAGATGGAGGCTTCAAAGTTCTTACAGCTCGATACACTTCTCATTTTAGGTCTTGGTCTTTTCGCTTTCATTTTCGATACCGCAGGCGGCGTTTTGTTTGCAAAGCTTATCAATGTTTTCTTGCCCAAGGATAAGAAAATCAACCCCATGATAGGTGCCGCAGGTATCTCGGCATTCCCAATGTCAGGCCGTGTTGTTCATAAAATGGGACTTAAAGAAGACCCTCAAAACTTCCTTCTTATGCAGTCTATCGGCGTAAATGTTTCTGGACAAATCGCTTCGGTTATCGCAGGCGGTCTAATCCTTAACTTCTTTATGAAATAGGAGGTAATTTTTAATGTTTAGTGGTTTTAATCCAATGGCTTTTGTAGAACATTTAAAATATATGCTTTCAGGTATGATTGCAATATTTATAGTAATAGGTGTTATTATTTTAGCAACGCTTGTTCTCAATAAGCTATTCACGAATAAAAAATAAATCAAAAAAACCGAGGTTCGCTTGTTTAAAGCGAACCTCGGTTTTTTGAACTGTTTTTTACAACCCAAATTTTTTAAGAGTTGTCTTTCTTTATATCCTTAATAGCACCTTTCTGTGACGTACAAACTGGAATTAAAGCATTTTTATTCCTCATTTACCCAATATACCTAACATCCAACAACGGTTAATGGTTTTCCTTTTTACTTATGTCGCATTTAGAGGAATTAGAAAATTGTACTTTTATTTTATTGTAAGTATATATCCAGTTGCACGATTCACATGCAGATTTATATGGTATACCTGTAGCCAAATAACATATAGGCTTAACAGTTGCTACCGTTTTCATTGTGATAAAGCAAATCAATAAATTTAATAAAGTGATGAATACTGTGCCGAAGAAGGTTGTAATAGGGAAAAAGGCAGGCATTATATATGACATAACAGAGAGCAATATATTATGCATAAAATAAACCGAAAGTGCAAGAGGTATTATAGGAACTTTTTTATAAAATTTAGATTCTTTGTTAAAGTTTTGCTTAAAAAGAATAATAATAATTGCTGCAATAAGCACCTAAAAACCTTGCGATTTCACTTGGAAATTCTGGTCGAAAAATCCATTTTTTGCAGTCAGATAGTATGTTCCAAAAGATATTAGAGCAATAAGCAAACCGCCAGAAATAATTAAAATCGAATTTGGAATTTTCTTTTTCAGGGCGCCTATATAGTACCCAAGTATAAATGTGTTGAGATGTCCATCTAAAAATGTCAGTTTTGAAATAATATCAAAATCAATAAAGCGGTCAAAAGAGGGTGGCAAAAAAACCTGTAATATGTATTGCACAGATGGAATAATGGCAATAATAAAAATCAATATATGCGCTTTTTTATTAAGTGTTCGCAAAGCGGCGCAGAGCAGTGGTGATATAATATATAGAGCAACAAGAGTGTAAACATACCAAAAATGTACATATGCAGGTGTTTTAAAAGAAGCAATTAACTTTTCGAAAAAATTAGCAGGACTTTTATCAAATAGAAAGAACCATAAAAGAGCCACTATAGTCCATCCCATAAGAGGTATGACAAGTTTTGGAATCCTTTTTTTGAAAAGTATATCTATGTTTTCGGTTTTTTGGTTCGAAAGTAATAAATATCCTGACATCATAAAAAATAAAGGGACCGCAGTAAAGCCGATACATGTAAAAACATTTATAATTTGCCAATCAGTGCAAATCGGTAATCTCAACGGCCCTGCTGCAACATGCATATATATTACGCTAATGGCAGCCATTAATCGAAGATGGTCAAAATAATGGACATGTTCTTTCATACACTTCTCCTATGAGTTGTTTTTTTCATTATATCATAGTGAAAAGAATATAGTCAAATAAAATGTTAACATTATAAATTTATAAAAAAGAATAGATTATCAATAGAATATAAAATCAACTCCTCACCTACAAATGACCGCCGGTAACGGTTCTTTTTTGCAATAATTGACACTACCCAAAATATCGAGTATAATTATACCAATAAATGTAATAAAAAAGTTCTTACTTAATAGTTTTGTTCGATAAAGAAAAGAGATGTATTTATATGAAAGAATTATTTTTAATAGACTTATCAATTTTAAGCGTTTTATCACTTTTATTGATAATACTGTGGTTTATCTTGGTGATTTTGAAAAAGCATCAAAAAACACATGTATGGATATTTGCCGTTTCACATCATCTTCTATATTTAGAAGTTTTTTTGTTAAACGAAAAAAATCCATCTTTAGTTGGTTGCATAATTTTAATATTAACCTTTTTCATATTAATCTTTAATGCCCTTAAAAAAGGTTTAATAGAAAAAAGATTAAATTTTATTTATTGGGTATATTCAATTCTTCTATTGTTAATTTTATTAGCAATATTGGCTTTATCAAATATAGATTTTTCTTTTTTAGCGCTGAGATAGTCCGCTAACATAGGTAACAATCCTATGTTTCAATAAATCTCTAAAAGAATTCATTTAACATATTCCATTCTAAAATCGGACGGTTGGTGGAAAAGCCAACCGTTATTTTTGCAATAAAAATAACACAAGGGTTATTAAGGACTTTTTAATTTTTTTAAAAAACTATTGACAAATGAAAAATTATCAGTATAATAAAATAGTAATCATTACTGATTTATAAAAAATATTTTTGGAAATTTTTTCAAAAAAGTATTGACAAATCGGAAAATATGATTATAATAATTATAGTAACCATTACTGATTTGGGGTGTTTAAATGAAGCATTACTCTAAACAGCGTGAAGCTATTTTAGAAGTTTTGCGCAAGACGGATACCCACCCTACAGCAAATTGGATTTACGAAAAAGTTCGCGAAAAGATTCCTAACATCAGTCTTGGCACTGTGTACCGAAATCTTTCAGGGCTTACTGCCGACGGCGAAATACTTAAAGTCGAAGTTGGCGACGGATTTGAACATTTTGACGGTGATATTTCCCCCCATCTCCATCTATACTGTAAAGGGTGCGGAAAAATTATGGATCAAAAGCTTAAGTCCGACTATATTTCAAGAGTCGCAAAAGAAAGCGATTTCAAAACCGACACAACAATTTATGTAGCGTACGGTATCTGTAAAAACTGTAAACAAAATTAAAATTTAAATTTAAATCTATGGAGGAAATTATTATGAAAAAGTATGTATGTCTTATCTGCGGTTACACTCACGAAGGTGACTCTGCTCCCGATGAATGCCCAATCTGCCACGCTCCCGCATCAAAGTTCCAAGAACAAGCAGGCGAAAAAACATGGGCTGCTGAACATGTTGTAGGCGTAGCACAAGGTGTTGACCAAAGCATTATCGACGGTCTTCGCGAAAACTTCAACGGCGAATGCTGCGAAGTTGGTATGTACCTTGCAATGTCACGTGTGGCTCATAGAGAAGGCTATCCTGAAATTGGTCTTTACTGGGAAAAAGCAGCTTTAGAAGAGGCTGAACATGCTGCAAAGTTTGCTGAACTCTTGGGCGAAGTTGTAACAGACAGCACCAAGAAAAATCTTGAAATGCGTGTAGACGCTGAAAACGGCGCTACACTTGGTAAGTTCGAACTTGCTAAAAAAGCAAAAGAACTCGGTCTTGACGCTATTCACGACACCGTTCACGAAATGGCACGTGACGAAGCGAGACACGGCAAGGCTTTTGAGGGACTTCTCAAGAGATACTTCAAATAAGCGAAAAACCGCATAAAATAAGGGTTTTGAGGACATCCGCCGCCTTGGTGGGTGTCCTTTGCTTTTGCCAGAACATTAACAAAACGGCTTGAAAAAAAGAGAGGGTTATGCTATACTGTACATATAATATAGTGATTTTAGCAAATCCAGACTCTAAGGGGGAATCTTAATTGAAAAAGTTATTAGCAATCATATTCGTATTGGTCCTTGTACTCGGCTTAGTGGGCTGTGTAGACACTTCAAACTCGGGCAAAACCGATGAAACTGCCGCCGCAACCCCCAATACTACAACATCACAAACACAAAATACACCCGAGATAATAAATCCCACTGACGTGGAAATTCCTGACTCGTACAATGAACAATGGGCTCTCCTATACAAAGTGTTTGTTCCTATTGCAGGCGAAAAGGTTGAACGCGATTGGAAGACCGTTGACGCATTCATCAATACCGCTGGGTATAAGTGTATAGTAGATGAAGGAATCTTTAGTATTAGCGACCCATATCGCAAAGGAAGTTACATCAGCGGTATGCTAACTACTAAAAATGGTTATATAGAAATTTGCGATATATATTACAACATTCAAATAGCAGGAAAGAATTATAAATCCGGTGTTGAGTGGTATAATAATACTCGATATTTGATCGAAGTAGACGAAATTTCCCAAACTTCCACCGAGGTTGCCTCTTTATCGAAGGTTGTAGAGTACATTAGAGGCACTGAAAAATAGTGTGATTTTATGAAAAAGTTTTTTACATTTAGCAGCCCTATTTTATTTTCCACATTTTCTTATTTGGCATATATTATTATGGTTTTCATTATATCATTTTTTTGCACATTATACACCACATTTTAGTGTGCATCAAGATGTGTAATTTTGAAAATGGCTTAAATACTGGGAAAATCGAGTGTTTTCGTGATGAGGCTCGTCACGGCAAGGCATTTGAAGGTCTTTTAGGAAGATATTTCAAATAAGCAAAAAACCGCATAAATAAAAGGTTTTTAGGACATTCACCGCTTTGGTGGATGTCCTTTGCTTTTGTGTATTCTTGTAAATATATGTTGAAAAATATAACTTCATATGGTAAAATATCGTTGGAATAAGGTAAACCTATATAAAGGTAGGCGGTTAGCCCTTTGATTTTCAAGGGGTATTTACCCCTTGACATTAAGTTAGGGGGTGATGCTATGGAACAAGAAACTTTTATCGTAATTCTTATGATACTTGTTATCGGGTACATATTAAGCATAAAAAAATAACCGCCCCAGTCCAAAGGTTGCGGTTATTTTCCATAAACTTTTAGGCTAACCGTTTATCAATGGGTTTGCCTTATTTCACTTATATTATAATACACATTTGTGTAATTGTCAAGCACTCTTATTTTAAAGGTGTTTTATCATACTTATATCAAAGTTCATTGCTTATAGGCAAGTAATGAACCGAGACTTAATTCCAATTCCGTGGAATTAGGTCTTTTTTTATTTAATTTGATTTAAGTATGTTTGTTGAGTTTGAAAATCGAAAACTTTAATAACTGTGTTTTATTTAC
>JAFYLF010000027.1 GCA_017537195.1 Clostridia bacterium | reverse complement strand
TTTACCGATAATTATGCCCTTATGCGACTCCCTTTCGCAAATAATCGTAGCCTCAACCTCAACAATCGGCTCACCGTCTTTAGTATCACGCTCAAAAAAGCGTTCAAGGTCAACCGCAATGCCGTGTGGCACTTCTTTATCAAGTGTGCGAAGCAGTTTTTCGCGTATCATTTCGGCCACCATCACCTTTTCGGGTTGGTCGGTGACATCGTCATCAGGAAAATAATGCACCGAAGGCTTTGAAAACTTCTTGAGTTCGTCAAGCAATATCTCTACCCCGTCGCCCGTTCTTGCCGAAAGCGGTATTACTGTTTCAAACGGAAATGCCTTTGTATAAGCGGTAATAATGCTCAATAGCTTGTCCTTTTTTTCAAGCAAATCAATCTTATTTATTACAAGCACAGCCCTTAATTTGCGTTTTTTAAGTTCGTTTATCAGTTCTATTTCCGCAGGGGGTAAATTATCCGAATCAAACTTGAATTTTGGATTTGCCTCAACCACCAAAACTGCCGCATCAACGTCACTCATACCGTC
Source organism: Clostridia bacterium (assembly GCA_017537195.1). Taxonomy (GTDB): domain Bacteria; phylum Bacillota; class Clostridia; order Oscillospirales; family Acutalibacteraceae; genus UBA737. Next base: position 10,232 of record JAFYLF010000027.1, on the reverse strand, counting down.
GCTTACAGCCTTGTTCATATTCTTATCAAGCTCGTTTCTTGCGCGGTGAAAACCAGGGGTATCAATAAAAACCAACTGATTTTCATTCTCGGTCTTAATTCCCATTATCTTTGTACGGGTGGTTTGCGGTTTGTTTGATACAATAGCAACCTTTTGCCCTAAAATCTTGTTCATAAGCGAAGATTTGCCGACATTCGGACGGCCGATAATTGTTATAAAAGCTGATGTTTGTTTCATAGTTTTTCCTTTACACATTTTTGATTGATAAATTTGGTTTGAAAGAAAATTGTTCACAGTGACGTTTTGCAGTGAGCGGTGCTGTACTACCTGTACCGCCCCGAACAAAAAGCGGTGCTGTGAGCAATTTTACTCAAACCTTGTTAATAGCCAATCCTAATAGCTCAAGTATAGCCTCTTCCTTTTCTCTCATAGTTGCCTGTTCAAGTCCGCCGTTTACATGGTCATAGCCTAATAAATGAAGCATTGAATGTACTGTTAAAAATGCCACCTCACGCTCTAAAGAGTGTCCGTACAAATCCGCTTGTTTTTGGGCATGCTCGTAGGAAATCACAATATCGCCGAGCATAAAAGCATCGGTTGCGGGGTTTTTATCGAAAACTCCGTTTTCACCAAGCGGAAAAGATAAAACATCTGTCGAAGAATCGAAATTGCGAAACTCACGGTTCATTTCCTTTATCATATCGTCGTCAACAATAGTAACATCAATTTCCGAACTGCCTTCAAATTTTTCGTAACCAAGGGTTGCATTACAGGCTTTTCTTATAAGAAGTCTTGCCCCCGTCGGCAGTTTAATTTTTTTCTTGACTGTTATATTAACCTTTGCGTTCATTTTTCTCTCCGTTTCTTTCGTATGCCTTTATAATTTCCTGTACTAATCTGTGACGGACAACATCTCTGTCCGACAGTTTGCAAATTGCAATATCTTCTATTCCTTTAAGAATTTTAACAGCATCTTTAAGTCCCGATTTTTTGCCGTCGGGTAAATCTATTTGAGTGATATCACCCGTTACAACCGCTTTGGAATTAAAGCCCAAGCGGGTTAAAAACATTTTCATTTGCTCACTCGTGGTATTTTGCGCTTCATCGAGTATTATAAAACTATCATCCAAAGTTCTGCCTCGCATATACGCCAAAGGCGCCACTTCTATGTCGCCACGCTCAACACATTTTTGAAAATTTTCTGCTCCCAACATATCGAACAGCGCATCGTAAAGCGGACGAAGATAAGGGTCAATTTTCTGTTGCAAATCTCCCGGTAAAAAGCCAAGCCTTTCCCCCGCCTCAACTGCAGGGCGGGTTAGAATAATTCTATCAACCTGTTTTGCACGAAAAGCCGAAACCGCCTCGGCTACTGCAAGGTAGGTTTTACCCGTACCCGCAGGTCCCACACCGATTGTAATAGTATTATTTTTAATTGCTTCGATATATTTTCTCTGCCCTAAAGTCTTTGGTTTTATAGGTTTTCCTTTAGCGGTAATGCAAACACAGTCAGCCGATAAAAGACTGCCGATTTTACCGTCCTCGCCGTCTTTCACAAGACTCGAAGCATAATCAACATTTTGCTTGGTTATCTGCTCGCCTTTGTTTATCATTGTAAGTAAGCATTCAATAGTTCTTACGGCATCCATAACATTTTCAGGCTCACCCTTAACCTTTATACCGCTTCCGTGCGAGGTTATACCGACCGAATACTTCTTTTCAATGTCTTTAATGTTTTCGTCAAAATTCCCGAACAAATTTACAAGCTGTTCAATTCTTTCGGTATCTACTGTTTTTTCAAACATATTCTTCACCAATATTATATAAATCTATATTTTTTATTAGTATATCATAATTTTCTTCAATTTCCAACACCAAATATCAAATTTTCGCTTTTTGCTATATTTCGGCTATCAACCATCACTGCATACAACTGTGCATATTCCTTTGTATGCGTTATTTGCTGTGTCTTAACAGAACCCTTATATTCTGTTTTAAGCCTATCTTTGAGTTTTTCCTCCGCCTTTTCAGGAGAGATTTTAACCGTATGCTCGGTTTTAAAAATAAATTTCTTGGTGTGAATTTTTATAGGCAAATTTTGACCGAAAAGTTTAAGTTGCCAGACCGAATTTTCGGTTTCAAATAAGCCTTTTTCGGCGCCTAAATACAAAGGAATTTTAAGGGTAAAAAACTCAAAAGCCCTTTTATTTTTCAACTTTCCGTTCGGTACGGTTTCTTTCCTTGTAAGGTTTTCTTTAAGTATTACTTCAGTTTGAGTTTCGGCAAAAATTTCACCACGACAACGTACAAATTTAGTTTCGCTCATATTTTCAATTATACCCGAAACCAAAACATCGCCTTTTTTTACAACATCCCCAACCTTTACAAGACAATTTCCCGATTTCACATCAATATGCTTTACAATTCCGTCAGCCGTAGCCACCAGATTTGTAGCAATGGAATTGTCTGCATCTTTTTCAGTAATTTCTGTAACATTTACCGTTAGCCTACACCCTTCAATATTGAGGCTTCCCCACGCTAATTTATCATTTTTAAGCAACAGCTCCTGTGCGTCGGCTTTAGGGCTTATTTTACTCTTTCTAATTCCTTGTTTTATGCCGATTTCTTCACAATGAGAAATAATCTCACTTTCCTTTACCGTTTCATTACCCACAACATCAATTATCCAGATATACCCTGACATTATCTGCAAAAAGGAGAAAAATATAATAAGCCCTAAAACAATGCCAAAACGCTTATTGTATTTTCTTATAAAAAACGGAAAACCCCGCTTTTCGAGGATATGTACTTTAATACCGCTCTTTCGCAAAATTTTATGAAGAAGTAAAAAATCACGGGCAATCATTTTACAATAAATTTTTTGTTTTTTGTACCTTGCCGACCATACATTTATCCCGTTCCTAGCGCATAAATTAAGCACTTTTTCGGGATAAACACCAAAAAATTCGACCTTTAAAACACCACAAAAAAATCTATACAAAAATAGCATATAATCCCTCTACACGCAAAATTCCAATGAAGAAAATTTACCCCTTACTGTAATTGTTTTTTCTTCAAAGGACACAATATCAAAATCTTCTCCCACAAGCACCAATGCGCCATGCGAAAGCCTTAATTTTAAGTAATTATCGTTATATTCATATATGCCAAGACACCCCTCAAGTATCATTTGGTTGTTGGAAAAAAACTCCATACGCGGTCCTGTGAGCAAGGCTTTTGAAATCCCCTCTCCCGAACCGAAAATGTTCCATTTTTCTTTCTTTTTATTTGTATCAATCTTCAGTTTTTTAGCCACCAAACCCACTCCCTTGTAATATGAGTATGTTGTTATAAATAAAATAATTCTTAGGTGGTGCTATGAAAAGAATAATTTCTGCAATCGGTCTTTTCGGTATAATTTGCTTTGGATTTATGATACTAAAGAACCCCGAAATCTGTGCTGAAAGCGCAGTTTCAGGGCTCATTTTATGCGGAAGAGTGATTATACCGTCACTTTTCCCTTTTACCTTTTGTGTACTCTTTATCTTAAAATCGGGCATACTTCAAAAACTCAAAATTCCCGAAACCTTATGTATATTTTTATTATCACTCATAGGCGGATATCCCTTAGGCGCTAAAATGATATCCGAATCGCAAATAGAACGCAAAAACACCTCTCAAATGCTGAATTTTTGCGTTAATGCAGGTCCTGCTTTTATAATTTTAGCAGTTGGAAACGGTATTTTTTCTTCTACAAAAATAGGTATCTTGCTCTTCGTGTCACACATTATTCCGTCTTTGATTTTAGCATTTGTTTTCAAAAAAAGCCTTATTACACAACAAACAAAAGCTCCCAAAAAAGCAATAAATTTTATTGACAATTTCGTACTTTCAGCCTATGAAAGTTCTCACACACTAATAAACATTTCGAGTTTTGTTATTCTTTTTTCAGTTTTCGTTTCTTATATAAACTCTTTTTCGCAAAAATTGCCGTTTTTAAAGCCTTTTGAAATGGTTTTAGAGGTGACCAACGGCATAAACCAAACCCGAAATATTTACATAATTTCATCGCTTTTAGGTTTTGGCGGAATTTGCATCTGGTGTCAGGTGTTTTCACTTTCAAAAGGCATTAAAATAAACTACATTAAATTTGTTTTATGCCGAATATTCCATTCAATTACAAGCTGTGCTTTAACCTTTTTGTTAATAAAAATTTTTAATATTACTGTGCCTACACTTTCTAATAGCCATACTTTCGGTTTTTCAGTCTTTCAAACCAATGCGGCGGTAGGAATTTCGCTAATACTTATGGGCATTGTTTTTATCATATCATTGACGGGCAAAAATTTTACTGGAAATATACTTGAAGATATTGTATAATAACTTTGTAAACTAACTTAAAGGAAGTAAAAAATGAGTAAAATCGGCTTTAATAAAGATTTACCAAAATCCTGTTCATATTGTGTTCACGGCAAGACTTTGGAATATACAAATGAAATAATTTGCAAAAAACACGGTGTTATAGCTGAGCGAGATTATTGCCGCAGTTATAAGTATGACCCGTTAAAACGGATTCCCCAAAAGGTGAAAATTGCCGATAATTACTCGGCAGATGATTTTAAGCTGTAAAAAACTCCGCCGAAGGGAGACACTCCGTAAGGAAGTTGTCTCCCTTTGGCTTTTGTAATCAGTCAGAATGATTGAATTGTAAGGATACTTCAAATCATATGGAGGATTACAAAAATGACTAACTTTATTGAAGAATTTTATTACGGTAATTTAGACCCACAAGCTCGTAGCACTAAGCAAAATAAAACCGTTCAAAAGCAGATGGAAGTATTGATGCTCAATGAAGACTATCTCACCGACAACCTTTCGGGCGAAAGCAAAAAGAAGTTTCTTGAGTTTTGCAATGCTTGGAGCGTAGTAAACGGTGAATCAAATCTTGACAGTTTTATTATGGGCTTTCGTCTTGGTGCAAAATTCACCTATGATACTTTTGTAAATGAAAACGCTCCTTTTCAGGATTTGTTGAAGGAGGTTTGATTATGGAAAAGTATATTTTTGATAAAAATAAAGGTTTGTGGTATGAACTTCAAGGCGATTATTATATCCCTTGTCTTAAACTTCCCGATGAAGAACAAGTCGAAATCGGCATGTGGGGTCAACGACATTTGGATTACATCAAAAACCACCGCAAAGGATTTTATACCGCCTTGGTTTTAGATTGCAAACTTAACCGCTATCTTGCTGATATCAATAAGCGGGCAGCGGAAATGTTTGATATGCTTATCTCACAATATAAAACCGCCGAAAGTATCACCGAACAACTTAAAGCGGATAACCAAATGGAATGGGTTGCTCGGATGAATAATATCTGCAGCAGAGCCACAGAAATCGCAAATCACGATATAATTTTCGCTTAAACGACAGTGGCGGCAGGGAGATTGAAACCTCTCTGCCGTTATTATTATGTTAAAAAACACAACTTTTTTGAAAACACTTTATTTTCACAAAGAATTGCGGTATACTATATGGGCTACGCAAACTTAATACATGCAGGTCAGGTATTTTATCTTTATAGGATACTATGCTTTTTTCTGTAATACTATTTTTGAATTTGGCAAAAATGCAAATTCCATTAAGTAGTATTACAGCGAATGCTTGATCTATTTAAGTTTGCGTAGCGGCAACGGGGTTTGCATTTTTCGGTGCGTGGCTTCGGTCACGCACTTTTTTATTATAAGTTTAAAACTTTTTTGGTTTTCACATCGTCTTATGAGTAGAGAGGTGAAAACAATGAATAAGTTCGAAAATTTCTTAAAACAGGTTTTGACTGTCATTTTTAGGGAGATGCCGTTTAATAGGCAAAAAGCGGACGAGAGTTTAGAAAAAATAAAGATGGTGCAAAAGGCAACTTTGGGGGAGAATAAAGATGGACATAATAAATAATGTGATAAGGGCAATGGACGGCGATCAAGAAGCCATTAGTGAATTATACTATACTACATATCAAAAACTTCGTGCGGTTGCTGTTAGCATTTTAAAAAATGAAGATGATGCTGATGATATAGTTCAAGACTCTTACATAAAAGCATTTTCAAGTTTGCATCAATTAGATAATGCAAAAAAATTTGAGCCTTGGCTTTGCAGAATTGTATCAAACAAATGCAAAGATTATTTAAAAAAGAACAAGCCTATATTATTTTCTTCGCAAGATAATGAAGAAAACGATGAGCCTGTTGAGTGGTCAATCGAGGACGAGTCTAAGGAATATAATCCGGAAGAAGTATTGGTTTCGGAAGACACAAGAAAACAGATTATGGACTTGCTTGATTCTCTGCCCGATGATCAAAGAATATGCTTGGTTTATCACGTTGTTCAAGAAATGAAAATTTCCGAAATTGCGGAATTACTCGAAGTATCAGAGAGTACAGTGAAGAGCCGGATTAATTATGCAAAATCCAAAATGAAGATTAAAATTAATGAATTGGAGAAAAAAGGCGTCAAATTGCGTGGATTTGCAGGTTTTGCCTTGTTCCCGTTTCTCAGACACTTGTTCGCATCGAAATCTGTTTCAATTCCTCCAATTTCTACGGAGATTGTTACAAGCTCTGTAGCAAGTGCGGCTGAAACGACTACCGCTGTAGCAGAAACCATTGCGCCATCTTCTTCTGTTGTTGCGACAACCTCCGCAACTGTCGGCGTAACCGCCGCTAAGGTTGGACTTGGCGCAAAAATTATGAGCTTACCATTAGTCACAAAAATCATATCAAGTATTGTTGCAGTAGCAATTATAATTTCAACGCCTATCTTGATTAAAAATATCAACACTAATAAATCTACATCAAGCGGAATCTTCAACGACTCTTCTGCGGACATTTCATCGGAAACTAACATTATCGAAACTTTATCCGAACAAGAATTAACACAATTAAATAGGTATCTTAGTTATTTTTCTGAGCAGCGATTTGTAAAATATCCGGCATCCGATGAAGAACTCTATGATTTTTCTTTTATTTATAACAAAATTAATACAGATAATTTAACTTATGAAAGCGGAACTGTATATGAATATGCTTATTGTATTGATAAAACAATAATAGACAATACAATAACTAAATTCTTTGACATTTCTATTGATGATATTTCAACGGAGTTTGTCACATTACAAAATGGAATTTACTATAATATGGCAGCAGATGGTGAAACATATCCATATATATCTATTGCCCGTCAATTGTATAAGAAGGCAGACAATGTGTACCAAATTGTTTTTGATGTTTTCAAAATTATTAACTTAGATAGCAATCCGGTTCCTGAACATTATTATGCTTTAGATACAATGTCGGCCGATATAGAATCTTCGGCGGAGAAACAAAACGACGGTATCATAACTGTTGTAAAAAATGCGAAAGGAAATTATGTAGTAAAAGAGTACGAAGAAACTGATATGTCGCCATCGACAAACAGCGAAGATGCTGTGCCTGAGGAAGATGGCGATTCTACAGAAACATCATCTGTTACTGAAACACCTGTTACAAAACCGACCTGTAGTCATGAAAAATATTTTAAAGATGATGGAGGTCTTCATTTTATAGGCGGTTGGGCCGACAGAGAACCTGGGGTTGAAAATCGCTTTGAATTATATGCAGAATGCACAGAGAAACGTCACGTTGTATACAAATGTCCACAATGTTTGGAACCAGTGTTATACGAAGAATTGGAAGCTTTAGGACATGATTTTTCGGGCGAAGAAACGGTGTTATTATATCCAAGTGTCAGCAAAGCCGGAAGCTACGGAAAAACATGTCAACGCGATCTCTGCAATGAAACTATGTTGACAACAACAATACCAAAGCGTACAGGTGACTACTCAACGATAGACTCATGTTTTACTGTAGGTGTATCTGGAATAGATAATCAAGAATATTATCAAATGGAAGATCCTGATATTTATATTAGCGATGCAAGAACTTGGGGCAGTGTCCCGACAATAACATATGATACGCAAAAAAACATTGGAACAATTGAATTTCTTGGCCAAGATGGTACGGTTATCACGCATACAATAACAGTTGACTTTGATTTAATAAGTCAGGGTTATGGGTACTACGGTAAAATTTTAGAAAACGGGCAGTATGAAACCAAGTATTCAAGATGGGCTTTCAACGGCACTGCATCATAAAAAGGCTTAAAATGGTTGAATTAAATTTAAGACAGCAAGGGGCTTTTTCTATTGCTGTAAAAAAGAAAAAAGGGATGAATTTTATGGGATTGTTTAAAGAGGTATTTTGTTCTGAGTGTGGTAAAAAAGCAGGCCTTCTCACGCGAACAAAGTTAATAGACGGTAAATATTTGTGCTCCGATTGTACAGCTGGTATTCCTTCGTATATTATGGAGTGTGTATCTGAGTACTATGATTATGAGGATTTCAAAGCACTTAAAGAATATATTAAATATTCAAACGAAACTTTAAAACCTAAATTTAACGAAACGGCAAGTTATGAAAATCTCCATATTGACGAAGATAACAAGTTGTTTTATATCAGTACCGGTTTCTTTGGAGAACCTCTTTACCTTGAAATTGCAAACGTTTCGTCTTTTGATATGGATTATCAAGCTGAAACTGTTAAAGAGGGACTTATTGGAGATAAGGTGTTTGGAAGTGTGATTGTGGATTTAAGAATGGCGATTCCTAAATTTGCGTACATCAAGGTTTTAGCAAAAGACGTAAAAGCCAAAGCAAAAACCAACTTCCTTGGAACAAAAGTTACATACGAATGTCCCAAGAAGATGGAAGAATTCGTCATCCGCTTTATGACCGCTTGGAATGAAGCTTTAGAGGATATCCAGCAAGAATACGCTCAGGAATCTGTAAATATGAACGAGCTTGAAAAAGCTAAAGTTCTTTTTATGCTTGATGATATTGACGATATTTCACTTGAAGATATTAAAGAACAGCGCAATCGACTGATCAGGATGTTCCACCCTGATGCTGGAAATGATTCCGATACAAAATACGCTCAAAAAATAAACAATGCATATGAAATTCTAAAAAATGCAATTGGAAAGTGAGGAAATTAAAATGAACACAATAAATAAAGAAGCCACCTTGAACAATGAACAAGAGGTGAATTTAGGAGAAAATAATGCGGCAAAAACACCTTCAGTAAAAGATAGGGTTCTGGAAGATGGAAAATTAACTTTTTGGGAAATTCTTTATGTGGCAAGATATTTCCTACCTATACTTGCTACGATTGGCTGGGCAATTGGATTGGGTTGCGAGCCAGCTGATGGCACATTTTTAATGGTTTTCTCGCTCATTCTTGTAGGAATAGGTTTGATTTCCGCAATAACAGTTTGTCCATTAAAACTTTTGGCGCTTCCCTTTAAATGGGCTATCAGGGGATTTTTCATCTTAAGATCATTTATTCCCGTCTACGGCGTTGCCGACCTGTGCGCCGCAATATTCGGTACAGCAGGTGGTTTTGTCCTTGGCGTTTTCGTTATTTTTGGACTGCCGGCTATATTTACCATCACAAAATTCTTTAATGAAGATAGTTTTCAATAATAACATCTCGCAACTAATTGGTTTTATATTCATATTTGCTATGAGGTGTCGGTTATAATCGACACCTCATTTTTTGTTTAAAATTTATACTTGACGAACGAACGTTTGTTCTGCTATGATGTTATATGTCGAAGTTTCGGCATTTACAACTTAATATGAAGATGTGTTAAAACATAACATTCGTGGTTTATGCCACCGCCTTCACAAATGCCATTGGTCTGTTGGCAGAGGAGGTTGATTATACAGTCCCGTCTTTGAATTTCAAAGTCGATACATAGAACATCGGATTTAAGCGAGAGCAGTGCTCCCGCTTATTCGTGCTACCTATGTATCGGCTTTTTTATTTTGTTTTCAAAGAAAGATACGCTCATAAACATTCTGAGTTTTAAGTGACAGTACCTTGACAATTGAATGACCGTCCGATGGAGATACGATTTTGCGATAACCTTCACATTAAATTGAAGCGAGCGAAACAACGTTGTGGTGAGATTCCGGGATAGGAACGACATCGGGTAGCACGGCAAAACGGATTACGTTTTGTGGGGGGTTATCCGCAGATAACGGGGCAACGTCCCATCCACCTCGTAGAGCCCACTGACACCTTTGCACGGAGTATCCGTGAAAGTGTCATAGTGGGTTACACACTTTGAAAAGGTGT
>JAFYLF010000004.1 GCA_017537195.1 Clostridia bacterium | reverse complement strand
ATGAGAGATGATATTTGCACCATACCCGTCAGTGAGGTCTTTGAAGTCAATGACGGTTGTCCGATTTGCCGTATGAAAAAGACGGTTGAAACCCATATTATTGATTATATTATGGGCGCCGCCATGATGGAGCCCGACGTTAGAATTGAAACAAACAAAAAGGGATTTTGTCGCGAGCATTTTCGCGATATGCTGTCACACAGAGGTCGTCTTGCCTTGGCGCTAATGATAGAAACCCATCTTGATGAGCAGAAAAAGGCTATTTTTGACGGAAAGTTGTTTAATTCAGCGACGTCGAAGGCAAAAAAGGTGAGTCGCCTTAATGAATCCTGCTTTATTTGTGATAAAATTGAGTGGGGTATGTCGCGTATGGTTGAAACACTTTACCGCTGTTATGAAACCGAAATGGATTTCAGAGAGTTGTTTAACAACCAAAAATGCTTCTGTCTGCCGCATTATGAAATGCTTGTAAGCAATCTTGATAAAAAGAAAATGCGCAATTATGGCGACGCGTTTTTAAAGAATATTTCGCGAATTACCGAGGAAAACATCGAGCGTTTGAGTGCTGATATTAAGAATTATTGCAAGGTGTATAATTATCAGGGTAATAAAGAGAATTGCGACTGGGAAAATGCTAAAGATTCGGTTGAACGCTCAATAAACTTCTTAACCGCACAAAACGTTGAATAACGTCGAATACTTTACATAATGTGGATAAATACCCCCATTGTTAATAACTTTTCGGCTAAATACAGGCACTTTTTCAACTTATTAACCGAGTTATTAACATTTTTATGTTAACTTGAATATTAAACCAAAATATTGCCAAAAATATTTTTAAGTAAAATCTTGGTGGTGTTTTTTTGGTAAAAGGTGTTAATAAAACGGTAATTGAAATCAATGATACCGGCTCGCAAATGTTCGAGCGAGTTGTGCTTTTTGTGAGCCCGCAATACGGAAATATAAGTACCAAAAGATTAAATTGTGAGGCGAGAAGCTTAATTAGGAAATTTGATTCTGATTATTCGTCAACCCCAAGCGTTCGCAAACGGTTTAAGCAACGTCGCAGGCTACGCACAGTGTTATGTGTTGCGGCATCGCTTATACTGGGCGTCACAATATTATTATTGATATTATAATTTTAGCAAGCACCTGATGGTGCTTGCTTTTTTATTCCATAATCACATCACATAACAGATGATATTGACGGTGCAGCAGATAACGGGTATAATGAAGATGTTAATTCAATAAATAACGGAGGTATATCTGATGTCAACGTATCTAACCAAGGAGCAAATAGCGGCAGCTTTGGACAATCCCAAGAAACACAGTCCGGAGGAATTGAAAAAAGCGGCAGAGCTTGGCAAGAAGATGAGAGCGAGTTCTTACGAAGAACGGAGAGCCTCGCGAATGAAAATGGACGAGGAAAGAGGATACTGCGATTAGGGAATTCTCTATTTATGTATCAAGTACTGCAACGCTTTCAGCTGTAGAAATAGCGGCACCTCAAATAGCGTTTACTAAAAAAATAAACGGCACCTACTATGTAGTAGAAGCCGCTTTTGAAAACAAACATAAAAAAATGTGGGTTCAATCAACATATCTTACAAAAAACAAAGAAGATGTTACGCAGACTGCCTCTGCCGATAACGGCCAAGACACCGACGCCCAAAGCGCATCTGCTTCTCCATCTTCTAACAATACTGTACCACGAAATACAGGTATTGTCAATAATAATATATCCCAAAACGGTGGAGATAATACCGAAAACTCCGAATTGCAGTCAACTGCAGAGGGTAATGAATTGGACATTGAAACTATGTCCTTTGAGGAGGATGGTGCTGAGGATACAGCCGAGGAGCTTAGCTATGAAGAAAAAATAATGCTTGAGAGTAGCGGCATTGATACGTCGGTAACTCAAAAGCAAAAAAGAATTAACAAAATAGCCGAAAGGCTCGGTGTGAAAATCGCCTGGGATATTGACGGTGACCCGAGTGAAGTCGGTAACGGTTATTACGAAAACGGTGTTATTCACATGAATAAGCGCGCCAAGGCTCTTGCAACGGTGTTTGCACACGAATATATACACCATAT
>JAFYLF010000026.1 GCA_017537195.1 Clostridia bacterium | reverse complement strand
GAAACAAAAAGCATTGGAAACAGCGTAATGAAAAAGGATATTTATTGCCTGAAGATTGGCGATGGCGAAAGGAAACTGTTTTTAAATGGAGCTCATCACGGTCTTGAATATTTAACATCTGCATTTTTGATGAAATTCCTGTGGGAATTTGCAAAGGCAGTTTCGGAAAACGGCGAATTTTTCGGTTACGATGCAAAGGAATTTGCCGAAAATGTCAGTATCTATGTTGTACCAATGGTGAACCCTGACGGAGTTGATATTGCCATAAACGGACTTGATATAACAAACCCTTATCATCAAAAACTTATAAGTTCTGTGGGTATCCATAGCTTTAACAAGGTATGGCAATCAAATGCCCGTGGCGTTGACATAAACCATAATTATAATGCATCCTGGCGGGTAGTGACAAGCAAACCTTGTGAGAGTAAATATGCAGGACCATACTCCGAAAGTGAGCCAGAAACAAAGGCTATGGTGGATTTTGTAAAGAAAATGGATTTTGATATTCTGATTGCATTTCATTCGCAAGGTAAGGAAATCTACTATGATTTTGACGGAAGCGTTGCCGATAACTCCTTGTATTTGGCAGAAGAAATGGCAAAGGCAAGTGGATATGCAGTATGTGTGCCAACGGGAACGGCATCCTTTGGCGGATGTAAGGACTGGTTCATAAAAGAGTTTGGAAAAGCTGGTTTTACCATAGAAATAGGCAGCGGTAAAAACCCACTGCCTATGGAAAAACTTGATGAAATTTATAATGAAAATGCCAGAATTATTTTAAAAGCTATGGAAGAGTTATACGAAAAGGTGTATTAAAATCGGCAGGAATATTGCCGGCACCATATTCATAACCTTTAGCTTTGTAATACCCAGCATATTAAGTGCAAGTCCTATAATAATAAGTGAACCTGTACAGGTCATATCGCCGATTACAACGTCAGTTAAAAACGGTGCTATAAGGTGAGCCAAGAGAACTATTCCGCCCTGATATAAAAGGATAGGGAATGCGGATAACAAAACCCCAACGCCAAGGGTTGATGCAAAAATGATGCTGGCTGTAAAGTCTAAAAGTGACTTTGTGTAAATCATACTGTTATCGCCAACAAGACCTGACTGAAGTGAGCCGACAATTGCCATAGCACCTACGCAAAATAGTAGGCTTGCGTTAACAAATCCCTCTGCGATTGTTACGTTATCTCCGTCCTTTTTAAAACGCTTTTCAATGGAAGCCCCAAGGTCAGAAAGCCTTTTATCTAAATCCAGAAGCTCACCGATAACAGTACCAACGGCCATAGAAATTATAGTAATAAGCTGATTTTCGCCTTTTGAAAGCCCTGAAATACCGATTAAAAGGGTACAAAGTCCAAGGGTTTTCATAAGGGAATCAGACAGCTTTTTCGGGAAACGTGAGCCTAAAAAAAGACCGATTGAGCCTCCTAAAATAACCAGTATCATATTAACAAAAGTTCCAAGTAATCCAATCATAATAAAACTCCTAAAAAATGTCCCTTTTATAGTAACATAAATTAGAAAAAATGTAAATATCTTGTTGAGTATTTGCAAAAAATGTGATATACTAATAGTATGGGATAATATAAACGAAAGGATGGAACGCTTCTTGAT
>JAFYLF010000025.1 GCA_017537195.1 Clostridia bacterium | reverse complement strand
GTGAGAACTCAACACCGATACCGCTACCTGATTTACCGTGATATTTTTTAAGTTTACGAAGTCTAGGTTTACCCTCGGCAATCAAAATATTGTGAGGTCCGTCATGACCGATAAGTACAACGTCATCGCATACGTCAAAGGGGTGGATTTCAGCGAATGAACCGCCGCCGCCAACGCTCTTCATAATGTGCATTGCGGCTGCAGTTTTAAGGTCTGCTTCGCCTGCAAGCGGTATGCCTGATGAAGTAAGTAGTGTGTTACCGATAATTAAGTTTGCAGCCAATGCCTCGTAAGGGTTGCCCGGCTCACTCTTATAATAATAAGCCAATGCAGATAGTTTGTTATTGTCAACAAGTTTCTTTAATGCTACTGCCTGTCTTGCAGAAAACTCAAGGTCTTCTCTCTTAACGTAGTCGGTCAACTGATCAATTGACGGGTCACAAATCTCAAAGATATTGGTGATTTCGTCAATCTGAGCGTCAATTTCCTCATCTGTTACCGAATTAGAAAGGTCCCACAACTCGCAAATTTCAATCATTTTTGCGTGTGCGCCAAAGGCTGCAGTAAATGCGGTTGGGTCGGTGTGCATATCATACATACCTTCGTATGTGTGGCCAAGGTAACCGAAGGTTTCATACTTAAAGCCTGCCATAGCGTTGGCTGCCAAAATCCATTCGTTAATTTCTTTCTTCAATCTGTCGGTTTGTGACGAAGCACCCACAATACAAGAGGGTATTTTTTTGCCTAAACGCTCATACACACCTGCAATTTCGGGCATAGCACAAATATCATCATTAACAAGCTGCATATATGTAGTTGTGTGTGAATAATCAAGGTGTTCAAGCGGCTGAATACCAACAAGCACCTGAGGAATATCAAGATAACGTGCAAAGGGTACACATACAGCAGACGGTACGTAGGTTGAAAGAATAACAAACAATAAATCTGCATCCTCTTTCTTTACCTTCTGAACTGATTCAAATGCTTCCTCAACACAATCAATATAACCGGCGTTAAAAACGTCACAATTATCTTTATCGATTAGTTCTATGAATTCATCTGCCTTCTGCATCAGTTCGCTTCTTAAATTTTCAAACTGATTAAAATAGATATAATGTCCAAGTGTAACTACTGCGATTTTTGCTTTTTTCATATTTATCACTCCTTAATTATTATTTTAAATATTTAGAAAATCTTTGCAATACACAAATGAGTAAAAAATAGCACAATTTGTCCATAATTTAATTGACAAAAGTCCCATATTATTGTAAAATATCAAGCAAAAGGAGGGCAAAATTATGGCACTAAATGATACCTTTTATATTGATATTAGCCGCATTGAGTTTGCGCATGAATTTATTTTGAATAAAATCAACGTTTGCAGCCGTCTTGATGGCCGAAAAAATTACGGTTTCGTATACTGTATTGACGGTGAAGCAGAGTATGTATTTTCTAACGGAAAAGTAATTAAGGTAAGCGGCGGTCAGATAATTTTCTTAAAAGCAAATGCCGTTTACACAATACAAACCAAGGGTGATTTTAGGCACTATACCGTAAATTTTGATATTAACGAAGCATCTTCTAACCTTTCGTTTTTAGAGGATGATTTCTGCATTTTAAAAAGTGATAACTCCGAAATTTACCGCCACATTTTTAAAAAGCTTATAATGCATTGGCGGCTAAAAAACAACTGCTATGAAATGTATTCGCTCGCAAATCTATACGAGATTACTGCAAACTTTTTAAGTGAACTGAGCGAAAAGGAGCACAACGCCAATGCGCGCGCAAGACTTATACCTGCCAAGGAATATATTGATAAGAACTTCAATTCTCAGTTAAACCTAAATTTGCTCTCTAATCTTACCAATATGAGTGTCACCAACTTCCGCCGCGAGTGGACAAAGCTTTACGGCGTTTCACCCATGGAATATCGCGACGAAATTCGCCTTAATTACGCAAAGGAATATTTGCTAAGCGGTTATTACACCGTAAATGAAGTATCTGACAAATGCGGATTTAACGATACGAATTACTTTATTCGTTTTTTTAAAAAACACACAGGGGTCTCCCCTCGCAGATTTACTAATCAATATCTATAAAATAAAGCATCCCAAATTTAATTGGGATGCCTTTTTTATAATGTCTTATTTAATGAATTTTTTTATTAAAACAATTAAATAGTGTAAAACCATACCAACCGCAATGGCAACAACTAAATCAAATACAACCGTAAGCACAAAGGTTATAACAAGAATTAAAATATCGGCTATTTTTCTCGATTTTACTATTTCAACAAACTTTCTCCACTCACTCATATTATAAGCCACAACAAACAAAATCGCAGCAATAACAGGCATTGGGATAAGCTCGGCGTACGGCATTAAGAATAAAAGCACTAACAAAAGCACTACCGAGTGCACCATAGCCGCAACGGGAGTCCTGCCGCCGTTTTTGACGTTCGCCGCCGTTCTGGCAATAGCACCAGTGGCCGCAATACCGCCAAACATAACACTTGCAATATTACCGACGCCTTGCGCTATCAATTCGGCATTAGAGTTGTGCTTTGAGTCAATCATTCCATCTGCTACAACACACGAAAGCAACGATTCAATGGCCGCCAAAAGCGCTATTGTTACAGCATTAGGTAAAACCGCAACAATTTTTGCGGTACTGAAATCCATTTGAGAAAAATTGATTTTTGGCAAACCTGACGGAATATTATAGAGATCTCCAATTGTGTTAACACCATTTGAAAAAGCAGGTATTAGTCCAACTAAAACGGCACCGATAACTACGGCAATTAGTGATGGTGGAATTCGTTTTTCAAGTTTTGGATACAAAACAAGTATCGCAAGACTAATAACTCCGATTATCAAAGCCTCAAATGAAAACGTGTTTAAATACTCGAAATTTGCTTCCATTTTTTCCATGGTTTCAACAGGACGCACGCCTGAGGCGTATGTAATACCCAAAAAGTCCTTGATTTGACCAAGTAAAATTGTCACCGCGATACCACCGGTAAATCCAACGGTAATCGAGTGTGGAATAAATTTAATCAATCTGCCAAACTTTAACAAACCCATTAAAACAAGTATAATTCCGGCAATAACCGTTGCAATAAACAGTCCGTCCATACCCTGTGTTGCCACAACACCCGCAACTATAGTTGCAAATGCGGCCGTCGGACCTGCTATTTGTACGCGGCTACCGCCTAACAGCGCCACAAAAAAGCCAGCTGCAATTGCTGTGTAAATTCCGCATTCGGGAGCAACACCGGATGCGAGCGCTAACGCTATCGAAAGTGGTAAAGCAATTATTGCTACAATTAAACCCGCCGATAAATCTTTAACGAACTGAGCTTTTGTATAACTTTTCATAACCGAAAAGAATTTTGGTTTTAGATACCCTAACATGTTTGTCCCCTTTGTCATAATGTTTTTAAAATCCATACGGGCACAATTTTATCACAGTAAACTAAATTTTTCAAGAAAAACAAAACACTCCGAATATATTCGGAGTGTTAATAATTTTAAGATGCATCTTTTAGTTTTTTATCCTCTGACACACTTTGCGCTGTTTCGAGCATGGTTTCGGCATATATGCCATAGCCCTTTGCACCGTCATCAATAAGCACATGAGTTACGGCACCTATAAGTTTGCCGTTCTGGATTATAGGACTTCCCGACACGAGTGTGTCAATATAGAACCAACATCTTTTTACACCGATTTTTTCAAACTCTTCCATAAAACACAAAGAAATCGCACCGATTAGGTGCGATTTCTTTGTATGATGGGAATTCTATATTTGTCTATACGTGTTATAATAGGACCAAGAAATTACTTAACCATTGTCCACACAAGCATATCACTAACTTCGCGGTTAGCAAAAGCAAAATACGGAATAAGACGCGCGGTAAATGAAACACGTTCATCAT
Source organism: Clostridia bacterium (assembly GCA_017537195.1). Lineage (GTDB taxonomy): Bacteria > Bacillota > Clostridia > Oscillospirales > Acutalibacteraceae > UBA737. The sequence continues at coordinate 3,474 of JAFYLF010000025.1, read as the reverse complement.
TTTTAATACTATAAAGTTGATTTGTAGCCGGTCGGCGCTCGGCACCCATATAAATGACAGGCTCAGGTATACCTTCTTCGCACACAACCTTCTTCTCACTGTTTTCGAGCAACGATATATCACGAAGGTTTTCGCCGTTGTCGATCTCTTCCATGCAATAAACAATAGGACCTCGTTGTACGGCATATCTGCCCGAATTGTCCTGTGCGTATGGATTTGCCTCAATAAAATGAATTTCCATAGGCAAATCTACAGTAACGCTATCACCATCAGACAACTCAAACCGTGCAAAACCGTTTTCGGTATCACCTTCACATTCAACACACCAATCAGGAATTCTAACATAAAGTGTCATAGGTTCGCCGATGTAATGAAATGTTATTTTGCCACTATAAGGATAATCGGTTGTTTGAGTGAGTATTGCCTCTTTTCCGTTGATTTGTAGTTTTGTTTCACTTTGGGCAAATTGGTTACAGTATACTGTGTCGCCGTCAACTGTATACATATAGCGAGGAATGGAAGCTAACATCCTCACAACATTCGGAGGACAGCAAGAACATTCAAACACCTTTACTCGCTCGCAGATGGGTTGATATGTGCTTCGAGCATACTTCTTACGGTCAATTTCCAACGGATTCGTATAAAAGAATTTTTCGCCGTCAAGAGATAATCCCGAAATAAAGCCGTTATAGTAAATGCGTTCAATCACGTCTCCATAACGAGAATTTACATCCATTTCCTGCATGGCACCTGCAAACATAGCGAGTGAAATAGCCGCGCAAGTTTCGTTATAAGTATCGCTATTCGGCAGGTCATATTTATAAGAGAATTTTTCGCCTGTATGGTCAGCACCGACACCGCCCGTAATGCTCATTTTGCAGTTCACGATATCATCAAAGACTCTGTTGCAAGCTGCTTTAAGTTTATCGTCGCCATCAATTTTTGCCAGCATCGCCATTGCAGTATACAGGTAACACGCCCTTACCGAATGACCGACAGCTTCAGATATTTCCCTCAAGGGCAAGTTTGATTGAATTTGGAAAGATTTTTCTTCTTTATCATTATTTCCCCTCTGGTCAATAAAAAATCTCGCAAGTTCAAGGTGCTTTTCATTCCCAAGATAATCGTACAATTTCAAAAGAGCAAGTTCAATTTCCTCGTGACCGGGCGTCACAAACGCAGCCCCCTGCTCCTCCACAAAAACGCGGTATATCATGTCCACATTTTTGAGCACACAGTTGAGCAGTTTATCCTTGCCCGTGGCTTTGTGATAAGCAATAGCAGCCTCAATGGCATGACCAACGCAATATAGTTCGTGCCAATCTCGGTTCGTGAATATCTTTGATGGTTCCACCGATAAGAAATACGAGTTAAAATATCCGTCGCTTCGCTGGTTTTGAGCGATGTTATCGATCATTTCGTCAACCAATGCTTCCAGTTCGGGTTCAGGTGACTCTTCCATAAGATAAGCAACACCCTCCATCCATTTTACTACATCCGAATCCCAAAAAATGTGAGGTTTATTCGGTGCGCCCTCACGCCAGTCGCACCTAAGTGCATCGAAGCGCCCCGTTTCTTTAAAACGATTATAAACATTTTTTACAACCGATTTTCTGTTGAGTTTATTATAAAAATTCCAAAATCCGTCATTGATTTTTGTGCAATCAAAATTCAAGTTTTTCATATAAAAGTCTCCTTTTAGTTGCATTTTTGAAGCCATCTATTATAATTAATATAAACAATGCTTTATCAAATAACAACCTCAAAAAAGATATAAAAGGAGTTAAAATCCGACTATGTTTGAAAATGTCAAAAATTGTGGTGCAGGGAAATTTGTGTCAAATGGCGAATGGATTCATCCTGACCGTGTGATAGATTCCAATGAAATCATATTTGTAACCAAAGGCGAAGTGTATATAAACGAAAACGGCACAGAGTATCACATAAATCCAGATGAAATACTGATTTTACAACCAAACCTGCGCCATTTTGGATATAAGGTCAGCACAAACACGGAATTCTTTTGGCTTCATTGGTATGGAGGTCCAAACATAGATTCTAATATTAAACACCGAAAAATAGAAAATCCATATAATATTTCTTTATACTTTCGACAACTTTTAGATGCCCGTGTTTTGCAGAAATCATCAGAAGGTATGGATTACCTGAACAGATTGATTTTAATTGAACTATATTCAAACAGTAAGCCACCTGTTGTAAACCGTACCGCAGAAAAAATTGCCGCTTGGATTATGGCAAACTGTCATACTGCTATTACAGAAATGCAAATTGCATCACAATTTGGATACAACTCCGATTACCTGAACCGTTTGTTCAAATCAAGTTTTTCCAAAACCATTAAACAGTATATTAACGACAAACGCATAGAATATATAAAGGCGCTTATGTTACGGGGAGAACTACCGCTTAAAGAAATAGCTAACCAGTCAGGTTTTGCGGAATACAAATATTTCCTCAAATTTTTCAAATATCACGAAAAAATCACACCAACCGAATTTTACAAACAGTATACTAAGATGCATATCAATTCTCGCTGACTGTTTCCCTTGACCAAGAAAGCATCCCGAAAATAATCGGGATGCTTTTCGTTTATGACGCATCTTTAAATTTATTACTTTCTGCCACGCCTTGCGCTGTTTCGAGCATATTCTCTGCAAATATTGCGTAGCCTTTTGTCGGCTCGTCGATAAGCACATGAGTTACAGCACCTATAAGTTTGCCGTTCTGGATTATAGGACTTCCCGACATTCCCTGCAAAATGCCGCCTGCGGCTTTTAAAAGCTCCTTGTCTGTAATTTCAATTAAGAGATTTTGATTGTTTGTACCCTTAATTTTACGCACGTTACAGGTATACAGAGTCGGTGCAGTGCCATCAATAGTGGTAATAATATATGCCTTACCGTTTTCCACCTCTTGTTTAAGTGCTACGGGTATTACGCACGAGGTATCAAAATTCTCTTCACAAATTCCATATACACCCTCGTAACAATTCCTTAAAATATTGGCATATTTATTGTTTGTAATTTTTCCTTTTAGCTCACCCGGTGAGCCGGTTTTTGCCTTGTTTAAAGATATAATTTCTGCCGAATAAATTTCGCCCGAATTGATTTTTAAAAGTTTTCCCGTATCGTTATCGCAGACACCGTGGCCGAGACCACACACAATATTTGTTGCAGGTGAATAAAAAGTCAGCGTGCCAATGCCGGCCGAGCTGTCTCGCACCCAGATTCCCGCCTTATATACCCTACTGCTAACCGACTTTTGAGGTTTGAATTTTATTGTTTTTGTTTTGGAATTGCGTTCAATAAGCAGAGTTAATTCCCTACCCTCTGATTTTTCTATAATTTCGCTGACGTCAGCATTTGAATATACCTTTTGACCTTCAACCGAAATAATTAAGTCGCCTATTTTAAGTCCCGCTTTTTTGGCGGGGCTTTGATAACCGTTTGTTGT
>JAFYLF010000024.1 GCA_017537195.1 Clostridia bacterium | reverse complement strand
AGTTGATACATTTATATCTCCGTCGACAGTTGAAATCTTTTTAGTAGGCCAGCATTCCGTTAAATGTTGATTATCACAAACTTTTATTATCTTGTAATGCTTTTTAAGTTCGTTTACAAAGTCTATGGTGTTAGGGTAGCTTTCAATAAGTAAACCCATAGATTTCATCTTGTCAGTCGCTTGAGTAAGTTTGTATTTAACGTTTCTGACCTGCTCTTTTCTGACATTTTCTCTAATATTTGTTATAAATGATGGCAAAGTCATGGCGGATACAATGCCGATTATGCCGAGGGCAATCAAAACTTCGGCGAGGGTGAAGGCCGCCTTCCTTCCCCTCGGGGGAAGGTGGCACGCAGTGCCGGAAGGGGTATATTCCCTCTCCGTCAGCTGCGCTGACACCTCTCCCATAGGGAGAGGAAGATCATTGAATTCGGCGAGGGTAAAGGCAGCTAAACGGCGTAAAGGCGATAAGGCCTTTTCGGTGCTTGCGCACGAAATATCCACCCCTTCCGTCCTTCGGCAGAGTCCTTCCAAAGCAGGAAGTGTACCAATTCCCTCCCCACGGGGGAGGGTTAAGGTGGGGGCTGATAATAGCTTGCCTTCCTGACATCTTGCCCTCTTGCCCTCCAATATGCACAACAAATTACCGCAAAGTATTGATATACTTGCATTAGCTAACTTAATATAGTCGGAAAGGCTTGATACTAAAGACTTATAGCCCCCCCCCCCGTCTATAATTCACTGTTTTCAAGGCTTTTGCCATTTCGTTAATTCCTTTCCGTTTGTTTTTTTATTATTACTCTATCATTATATATGATTTTATTCCAAATTTCAACCCTACACATTATGCATATTATCAAAAATTTCTTTTTTCTGAACCCAGATTTCCATTGAGAGTTCTTCGCCTGTTTTGGTTAAAGCCTCTTTAATCTCTTTGAAAGAATATTTTGATTTTGCGATATTGCAAAGCATAAACATTACAAAATGTCCCTGCATAAGAGTTTGTTTAATATCTTCGATATTGACTTCGTACTCCGCAAAAACAGCCGTAATTTTTGCTACAATACCGATTTTATCCACGCCTGAAACCGTTACAATAATTTTATCGTCCATAATTTACCCCTCAATAATACGTTTACCCACACCGTATTTTTTGCAATAAGCTTTTAAATCAACCTTAACGTCTTTACATAAAATATAAAGAACAATAATATTCGGAACACACATTGAAATCATCATTGCATCAGTAATATCAATAATAGATTTAACATTCATGCAAGAACCGATTATAATGAATAAACAGTAAATCATATTGAATGCAAATACGCGTTTTTTACCTTCACCAAACAAAAATGTCCATGCTTTTTGTCCGTAATATGCCCACGAAATTAATGTTGACATTGCAAATAATACCGCAATTATTGAAAGTATTACAGGGAAGAAAGGAATTACGGATTGAAAAGCGTTTGATGCAAGTTCAATACCGGAAATTTGTCCGATTTGCGTATGATCCAATACTCCCGAAAATACAATTGCAAATGACGTAAATAAACACAAAACACCGGTCAAAAATGTTTCCAATAACGCAACAAACCCTTGTGAAACGGGTTCTTTTGTCTGTGCGGTAGCATAAACGATTGCAGCTGCACCTGTTCCGGCTTCATTAGATTGAACGGAACGTCT
>JAFYLF010000023.1 GCA_017537195.1 Clostridia bacterium | reverse complement strand
GTTGTGGAGCAAAAAAAGTTGAGAATATCGAGAGTGATAAAACACAGTTGTATATTGGTGTAGCTGCAACAGGTATCGGCGATGAATGGCTAAAAGATGCAATTGATAGATTCGAAAAAGCATATGCAGATGTATCTTTTGAAGAAGGTAAAACAGGCGTACAAGTTATCATTGCTGAAAATAATAAGACAACAATGTTAGGTCCAGACTTAATTAATGTGATTGATAAAACTGAAACGGAAGTATTCTTCACAGAGGCTGTTTTCTACTATGAATGGGTTAATAAAAATAAAATGTATGATATTACAGAAGCAGCAACTGAGAAATTAACAGAATTTGGTGAAGACAAGAGCATTGTAGACAAAATGGACGAAGACCTTCGTAACAGTTTAACTGTTGATGGAAAAATTTACGCTCTTCCATTCTGGATGGGTTCATATGGAATTACATACAATGCAACATTATTTGATGAAAACAGTTGGTATTATGCAGAAGATGGTAAGTTTACCAATGCATCTGGAAAACTTTCAGCAGGTCCTGATGGAAAAACAGGAACATATGATGATGGTATGCCGTCTACATATGACGAATTTTATGTATTATTAGACGAAATTAACAGAGATAACGTAACTCCGCTTCAATGGGCTGGAGCTTCTCCGGATTATTTTTCATGGTTCTTAGGATCACTTTTTGCTGATTATGAGGGATATGAAGACCTTATGCTCAATTACAACTTTGACGGTACTACAGAAGTTGTAAAACCGGGAAGTATCAACGTAGAAACGGGTGCGTACGAAACAGAAGAAATTAAAATTGGTGATACCTACACCCTTTTAACCGAGTTTTATGAAAATAGCATTAAAACGGGTATTAAAAAGGGCGATTTGTCGTCCCCCTCAAATTTTGCCACGCGAACAATTACAGGCGGTTGTTCGCAGCCCACAACGGGCGCAAACTACGTAAGGGGCAGTAAAACCGAAAACTACACCGCCGTAGTCGCCAATCTTTGCGCAACCTTTAGGGGCACCGTAGGTTTTGCCTATCTTGGCGCCGAAACGGCAATTAGACATTTTAAGGTTACCCACATGGTAAATACAAGCCATATACCTACCGTTACGCTTTTTAACAAGCAAAAAATCCTTCAGCTTGTTGAAAAACGTGAACAACTTTGCGGCCCCGTTATTAGCAAAACATCAGAAATACCCACGCGTTCGCTTCAAAAAGAACTTAACCTTCGCAAACATTTTATTGACCCCGAACTTATACCTCAAAATCGACTTTCAAAGTTTTGCATACTTTCAAATATGCATATACTGCACAAAAACTATTTTTCTGATTTTGAAAACAGCGCAACCTTTAAGAAAAACTTTTTAAAACACATAAACCGCTCGGATAGTGAGTTTTTACTTTCTTGCGGTGACACCCTTTCCGATGCCTACGACTATAACTACTTTTATTGCATTGAAACCAACAAAAATCTTACCGCCTTTTACGATTTAATGACCCATTTGCCCGATAAAGATTATTTTGTTTTAAAGGGCAACCGTGATGACAGTACGTCGGATTTTGCAGATAACTTTGTAATATACGAAAAAAACGTTACGGTTATTGGCTTTCGCGCAGAGTATCTTCAATACAACGTATCAAACGAAGACGCGTTTCGTTCAACGGGACGGGTTAG
>JAFYLF010000003.1 GCA_017537195.1 Clostridia bacterium | reverse complement strand
GTTATTGAGAAGTCTGCCACCGATTGATGACATAATGTGATTTGCCTCTTTCCAGTTATGGCGTTCTGCACCGTAAACGAAGTTTGTAAACGTCAGTATATCTCCCGGTGCAAGGTTTGCAAGCAAATCAAAAAACTGTGCATCACCGTCAGGGTCCATTACAAAAACATATTTCCCGTCAGGGATTTTTATTGCACCGTCGTGTATATACACCTCGTCAACCTTGAGTTGCATTGACGAATCAAGCGACAAATCACCGCTTGTTGCCGAGCATATTACATATAGTGCGTTGAAGTCCGTTTTTGTTGTCGATGAAAAATTACTGTCAAGCATATATACGCACGGTATGCCGTCCTGAGGCCATTTGTTCACATACTGGATAGTTATTTTTTTATCTCCGTGAGTGAGTGATGCATCAATCCCGATTGTATCAATAAAACCCGTACCGTCTGTGCGAAAACCGACCGCATCCTGAACACCGTTTTCCTTAGATAACAATTTTCCGTCAATAACAGTATATCCCATCGGAATACCTGTTTTTGTTGAGAAATAATCGCCGTTAATTCCGATTAACGGACGCAAATTGTTCTTTTCCATATATTCCGATGCCGATGTAATTGTACGCTTACCGTACACGCTTGAACCGTTTACGACTATCGGTACAGCTTCGGAATTTGGCGTGTATTCAACATAGTTCTCCGTCTGGCTCGTGCCTGATTCTGACTTATACACCCCGTTTGTATATACAGCACCACCGCCCATATCCGTCTGCCAACCACCGTTTATAGCACCCAATATACTTGCCGATACATTTACGGCAGATATGACAGTTATAGCCGATATAAGTGCAAAAATTCGTTTAAATTTCATTCTATCACCAACTTTCAATGTGTCAAAAGACACAATTCATGCACCCCATGGTGCAATTCATGAAATCAAAAGGTTTCAATTCATGCCATCAGGCAATTCATTATACAAATATTATACCACCGCACAACAGATAAGTCAACCAAACAAGTTTTGGATTTTTTTAATATATCTATTGTATCTTTCCAAAAAAAATGATATAATAAACGTAATAAAATTTTCAAGGAGAAAAAACAATGTCAGAAACTCTGATTGAAAAATATATAAACGAGAACGGTGAGTATATAACAGTCCCAAACGGAACGAGTATGTACCCGATGCTCCGCCATCGCCGTGACAGCGTTTATCTTGTAAAATATGAAAAAAACACTTTAAAAAAATACGACCTGCCCGTTTATAAACGCCTCGACGGAACACATGTAATGCACCGATGCATCGGCAAGAATGAAGACGGCTACATAATGTGCGGTGATAATCAGTGGGTGCGTGAAACACGCATCAAAGACGAGCAGATAATTGCCATTGTTAAAGGCTTTTACCGTGACGAGAAATATATTCCTGTCACAAACCTATGGCACAAGCTCTATTGCAGAATATGGTGCATAAGCCTACGGCTTCGCAAGTATGCACTTATTATAATTCACAAATTCAACCCAAACGAGAAGATAATAGAGGCTTATAAAAAACTATAAAACAAGCGTGGGATTTTTCCCACGCTTGCTTTAAATATTCATGAAACCACTTGAAAAATGTCAGATTTTGGTGTATAATATCTTTATCGGAGTAATCCGATAAGGCAAGATTTCTTAACGGTGTTAACACCGGCGGTTGTGCCACACTCCGAAAGGAGGTGGTTGTTATGATAAAATACATTTTTAGAGTTTTAATTCTCATTATTGTGTTTTTAATAACATTTGCTATAAAAGCGAAATAACCGCCTTCTATGCCCAATGAAGCGGTTATTTCAAAATAACTCTTTATAATGGCATAACCGTTTTAGGTCTTGCCTTTTTTTCTATCTATATTATATACCTTTTTTTCAGTTTTGTCAATAGGAAAGATAAAAGTTTTACATTTTGTAAAAACATCTTTCTTTCAGACAACATTTCGTGCTTCCGTTTTTACACTTTTCAATATAATTTTTATGTTATTTTATACACTTTTCAATAATAATATACCATATTTTTTTACACTTGTCAATGTGTTTTGCACAATAAATATCCCCCCGTTACACGGGGGGTATTTCATTTTC
>JAFYLF010000022.1 GCA_017537195.1 Clostridia bacterium | reverse complement strand
TATCCTCCTAAATAAAATCGTATTTGATATGATTAGAACTAATTGCCTGTCGTGGTATTCATTAACGAATATATCAAAACAAGCAACGGAATAAAAATAAAAAACTCCGCCCTGAAAGATAAAATCTTTCGGGACGGAGTAAAATATACATTCTCCGCGGTTCCACCCGCATTCCGCCAAAAAGCGGCACTCTTTTTACCCTTAACGCAGGCTAACGGCTGTGTTTTTTACCCACAGCACTCAAAGGTGGTCTCACTTTTTCTATCCTTAGCAGGCTTTCAGCCGTGACCTGCATTCTCTTAAAGGAATTAAAAAAGCTAATGTCCTTATCAACGCTTTACTTTGTAATCATACAACTAAAAATGCTAAAAGTCAAGAATTTTAATCTTCCAAATTTTCTAAAGCATTTTTTACGGCTGCTATTACAAAAGCCGAAAAGGTGCAGTCTTTTCCTTCAATAGCTTTTTCAACCGAATCAATAACATCATTTGGGAAACGGATGGTTTTATTGGTTGTTTGCGGTATGGACGGAATTCTAAAATTTTCCATAATATCACCTTTTAATATGTTAAATAATCACCCCAAAACGAATTTTCGTTTTGGGGTGTAATTACGCATTACGCATTCCGAATTACGAATTAATAATTTTCTGCTCTTACTTCAAAGTAAGCCTTGGGATGTGCGCAAACAGGGCAAATTTCGGGAGCTTTTTTGCCTACAACCAAGTGACCGCAGTTGCGGCATTCCCACATGGTTTCTTCGGACTTTTCAAATACTTTCTGCATCTCAACATTGTTAAGAAGTTTCAAGTATCTTTCTTCGTGAGTCTTTTCGATAGCGGCAACCATTCTGAATTTTCTTGCTATTTCGGTAAAGCCTTCTTCTTCAGCCTCTTTAGCAAAGGTAGCGTACATATCGGTCCACTCATAATTTTCGCCTGCTGCGGCAGATTTAAGGTTTTCCTCTGTGTTGCCGATTCCCTTTAACTCTTTAAACCACATTTTAGCGTGTTCTTTTTCGTTATTTGCTGTGTCAAGGAACAAAGCAGAAATCTGCTCGTAACCTTCCTTTTTAGCAACAGAAGCGAAGTAAGTATACTTATTTCTTGCTTCACTTTCGCCTGAAAAAGCTGCCATCAAATTTTTTTCTGTTTTACTGCCTTTTAATTCCATTCTTAACACCTCTGAATTTATTTTAAGAAACCGTTTACTATTTGTTCTTCGGCTTCTTGTTCGGTTAAACCTAATGTCATAAGTTTTGTAAGTTGCTCGCCTGCGATTTTGCCGATAGCCGCCTCGTGAATCAAGGAAGCATCAATGTGGTTTGCGGTAATTTCGGGTACTGCCGAAACCTTTGCATTATCCATAATAATAGCATCACATTCGGTATGACCTGTACATATATTATTACCATTTATTCTGGATAAAAACAACTGATATGAATTATCCTTTGCAACCGAACGGGAAATGACATTGGCGCTTGAATTTTCACCGTCAAGATCAACGGTGAAATCGGTTTTTGCCTGTTGCACTCCGTGGGTCATAAGT
>JAFYLF010000021.1 GCA_017537195.1 Clostridia bacterium | reverse complement strand
TATGTTATCATTACGGACACATCGCCTACGCCGTCTATTTTTGACAAAATCCCCTGAAGCCGAGCTTCGTCAGAGTATGCTTCGTATACGGGTGCTTTTGTATCGTTTTGTGGCTCTTTTCCGGAAGGCAAGAGCATCAAAACAACCCCTATTATAATTATTATATACAGGCTCTTTGTATTACCATATTTTTTAAGAATTTTATTTATTTCTAAATTCAATACTCTCACATCCGTAAACTTCTTTTAGCCTTTCTAATAGTCCCACAGGCACTTTTGGGCTTTTTATCACGATATTTCTAACGCCCTTTATTTTGTGCTCCGAATCAACATCAAGTGATACTTTTGCCACCGCTTCGGTCTTAAACTCTTTTAAAATCCGCTCCTCAATATCCTTTTCAACATTTTTGGTAAGCTCTTCTGTTACCTTATCCTTTATTTTGGTGTCACTTACCTCAAAACTGTTCTCTATATTGAAAATTTCTATGTTTTTCATCTTGGTAAGTGGCGAAATCAGTACCGCCAGAATCAAAAACCCCACCGCTATTCTTACATATCCACGCCACTTGCTCGGTGCTAAAATATCGGTAACCGCCGCAACTATTGCAGACATCGCCACTAAAATTATGTATTCCTTCATACGCTGACTCCTGTTGAAATTAAAATAATACCTATGGAAATTATGAAAAGCATACTTGCGGTTATGACCATCTGGAATACCGCCGATATGGCATCACCTACAGAAAGCAAAACTCCCGTAATCCTTTTATCGGAAAAAGGCTCGCAAAGTGCTGCCGTAACCTTTAAGAGCATCATCATAATCCACACCTTTATTATAGGCACCGACGCCATAACTATTACAGTAATCATCCCCGCCGTACCCACGGCATTTTTTAAAAGATTGGTCCCCGAAATTACAGTTTCAACCGTATCGGATAAAAGGCTTCCCACAACAGGCACAAGGCTTCCCACCGCAAATTTTATGCCCTTTGCCGCAACGGTATTGAGTGCTGATGTGCCGAATCCGTAAAGGGTCAAAATGGCGGAAAATAAGGTGAGAACCCCTGTTAAAAGCCACTTTGATGCGGAATTTAACAACTTACATAAAGTCCCGATTTCAACACGTCTGCCGATATTATTTAAAATCCCCAGTATTGCGGAAAAGTAGGTTAACGGCAAGATACACTTGTCCATTAAAAGTCCCAGAATATACACGCTTGATGCAAGTACGGGTTGGAAAGCCGCCGCCTGGGTAAGGCTTCCCGCTGACAGCAAAAGTCCCATTAAAATCGGCTCAAATTTGGTTATAAACTCGCAAAGCCTGTGCACCACATTGGCGCCATACCCAACCGCCTGGGAAAACACCGATACACAAGACGCACTCATCATTAAAAAGCAGACAAAAAATGCCGCCTCTTCTGTTTCCTTTTTTGAAAAGGCATCACTTAAAACCTTTAAAAGTCCCGCTGCTACCGAAATTAACAGTATGGATTTAAGCATTGGCTTTATTTCATAAAGCTCTTCAAAAAGGCGG
>JAFYLF010000020.1 GCA_017537195.1 Clostridia bacterium | reverse complement strand
TGTACGACCATAAACGATTTGTAAGAACAATTCGCGCATAGCGGTGTTAATAGCGTCACAAACAAGGTCGGTATTAAGTGCTTCAAGAATGGTTTTACCAACCAAAATTTCAGAAGCCATAGCAGCCGAGTGAGTCATACCCGAGCAACCGATTGTTTCAACCAATGCTTCTTGAATTATACCCTCTTTAACATTGAGAGTGAGTTTGCAAGTGCCTTGTTGAGGTGCGCACCAGCCGATACCGTGGGTAAGGCCGGAAACATCTTTAACTTCCTTAACCTGAACCCATTTTCCCTCTTCCGGAATGGGAGCGGGACCGTGATATGTGCCTTTTGCTAAAGGACACATATTTTCTACTTCATGTGAATAGTTCATATATGTACTCCTTTCGGTTATATAACAACATTATACCAAATATACCTAAAAAACTCAATAGTCTAAATGACAAAATTTTAACACATTTGCGCTAATATACTGTCAAAATAATCATATATTTGCTGTTTTTCTTTTCCGATTAAATCCATCTTTTCACTGAAAGGTTTATCGGTTTTTAAAATATTCAATATTTGAGATTTTAAAACCTCAGTCCTGCCGAGTGCCAGATTAACAAGTTCTTTTTGATTTTCGCCTTTTTCACAAAGCGTGATTTTATTGCAAACCTTTGTTACTTCAATAACGCACTCGCCTATCACCTTTGCTGCATATTCCATTTCACAATCGAGTTTGATAGCGCATTTCTCCTTTTCTTCTATTTCTTGCGGTGTTTCTGTTCTCTCTTGGGGTTTTTGCTGTTCTTCAATTATTATTAAAGGCTCCTCAAAGGTTGCCTTCTTAGGTTCTTCAACCACCTCTTGCCACCGTAGTTCGTTTTCAAATTTGAAATTTTGATACTGATCTTGGTCGAATTTTTCATAAGGTTCTAATTTAAGAGTATTCCATTCATTTTTATAAACCCCCGCAAAAGCGGTTTTTCTGCGAAGCGGACCAATTATTTTAACAAATAAAGTACATAACAAAATCGCCGCTACTATACCCGAAGTATCGATAAAAAAATCACGAAGTTCGCAGCTTCTACCTACTACAAAGTATTGATGGAACTCATCGCTCGCAGCATACAAAATGCTAATAAAAGCCGCCCAAAAAGTTCTTGTGAAAAACCGCAAACGAGTATAACTCACAAAGGTTAAAAATGCGAAAAATCCCAAAACTGCGAACATACAAATATGAGCGGTTTTTCTAACTGCAAACTGTAGTGAAGAAATAAGTTCTTCTCTTTGAGCATCGGTCATTTCGCTATATTCGGGATAGAATTTTTCCGCCAAGGTTTCTATAACCTGACTGCTTGTTTCAGATGATATCTCGGCATTTTGAGCGGATAAGAAAAATATTAAACCCATCCACAAAACAAGTAGAATTATACTCAAAACCCTTAAAACTAAGCGCATTATAATACCCCCTGTTTATTCCAAGAAAACCGCCACAAAAGTGACGGTTTTAATTTATCCTACCTTTTTATAAAAGTTCATCGGGTTAACCCAACTGCCGTTAACCGCAATACCAAAGTGAAGATGCGCGCCTGTAGAACGGCCGGTAGAACCAACATAACCGATAATCTGCCCTTTCTTAACAGTAGCCCCAGGGGACACCGCAATGCTTGACATATGAGCATAGTATGCGACGTAGGTTTTGCCATCTTTTGTACCGTGATTAATGGTTACGTAGTTGCCGTAACCGTTACCGCAACAGGTTCTTGCAGGTTTTTTGCCGTAATTGTGGGTACAGTTATTCCAATAGGTTGTTACAACGCCATCGGCAATAGCAACAATCTTATCGCCCCAACAGTTACCGTTGGCAATATCAATACCATTGTGCATTTTTCCCCAACGACTGCCGTAGTACGAAGAAATACGGGTAACGGTGGGTGTGGGCCATAAAAAGTCTCCCCCGTCATACACAAGATTTGTATTTAAGTTGCCCGAAGAATAAAGGATATCATTAAGCGCATTTTGCATTTGCTTTAATTCTCTTTCAACACGGGCATTTTCGTCTTCTACAACATCTTGATCCTTTTTAATAGAATTGATTACAGACTGAATTTGGCTTTCTTCCTGTGCGAGTTCTGCCTTTTTTTCGTCGATTGTTGCTTTTACAGCAATTTGCTCTTCCAAAAGCTTTTTGTTTTCTTCCTGCTTTACTTGGATTTGCTTAATTTCTTCAACAAGCGCTTCTATCATTCGCTTATCACGTGCAGAAACCGAAGCTGTAAGCTGTGACAGCTGCAAAAAGTCGGAAAAATCCTCAGCGCCGAGCAGAATTTGAACATTACTGCCCGTATTGCTCATATAAATTGCACGGAGTCGTTTTTTAAAAGCCAGTTTATCAGCTTTAATCTCCTCTTCGTTTTTTGCAATTTCTGCCTTGTTAGCCGCAATTTGACTATTAATAGCATTTATTTGCTTGTTACAAGCGTTAATCTGGCTTTGAACATTAGCCATTTTGCGCTCGATAGCGCTTTTAAGAGCCTTTTGTTTATCTATTTTACCCTGATATTGCTTAATTTCAGCCTCTAACTTTTTGGATTCCTGCTCAAGTCTGTTGATTTCATTTTCAATTTCAGACTGGGTTGCTGCACCAACATCAGCGCAGAAAAAGGCGGTGAAAGTGAGCGTTAATATCATAATAAGCGAAACAGTTTTTATGATTCTTTTATGCATTATAAAACTCCTATAATTTATATCGCCGCGAATTCGCTTCCCTCTTTACGCAAATATTTACTGATAATAATTACACTGCCGATTACACCCGAAGCTATACCGATTATAACGAACAATGCAAGTAGTTGCCAAGCCATCACGCCAAACGGGATTACTTCACCAAAGGTTTTAATAATTGTTTCGGTTGCAATTCTATAACAACAATAAAGCAAGCCTTCAGCAAACAGTGCCGATATTAGACCGATCAGCATACCCTCGACAATAAAGGGAATTCTTACAAAAGAATCGGTAGCGCCAACAGCCTTCATAATGCTTATTTCGAGTTTTCTTGTATACATTGTAACACGAATGGTGTTAGAAACGATAACAAGTGAAATTATCATAAGAATAGCGATAATCCAAGCGCCCGCAACGGTTACACCCTGCTTAATAGCCGATAACTTTTCGGCAAGACCGCTGTTGGACTGGATAACATCTATGCCCTCAAGCTTTTCAATTTCTTTGACGGTTTGCCCAAAAAGTGACATATCCTTCATAGAAACCTTTGCAGCGCAAGGAAGCGGATTTTCACCCTCTCCTTCAAGGAATGTAAAATACTCCTTCTGGCTTTCAAGCATTGATTCTGTTGCGGTTTTAAGCCCCTCTTCGCTTGAAACGAATTCTACTGAAGCGACATTGGAAAGCTTCGCAATTTTATCGCAAAGGGCTTTTGCCTCTTTTTCGTTATGTATCACATAATCAGAAGGACGGATACCGTTTTTGTCGGCGGTTTCATCAGACTCGGTTTTATTATCGGCACCATTACCGTAAAGCGCCCAGCTATAGTCCTTCATATAAGCCATAACAACATTTTGCTTTTCAAGGTTTCCCATAGCAACATTAACATTTTCCGAAATTATTGCCGCAACACCGATAATAACCATACAAGCAATAAGTACACCAACTGAAGCGATTGTCATAAGCCGGTTAGTCCACGTGTTCTTAACGCCTTCTTTAACGAGGTATCTTACACTGCTAAATTTCATTATAAGTCACCTCCGAAGTTATCTGCTACGATCTTACCGCCGTCAAGCATAATTACACGGTGATTAAAGTCACGCACTAAATTATGGTCGTGTGTTACCATAAGCACAGTTGTACCTCGCTTGTTGATTTCGGTAAGAAGCGAAACGATTTCGTAGGACATATTAGGGTCCACATTACCCGTAGGCTCGTCCGCAATGATTAAATCGGGAGAGTTAACCAAAGCTCTTGCAAGGCCGACACGTTGCTGCTCACCGCCCGAAAGCTGATTAGGCATTGAACGTGCTTTGTGACCAAGTCCCACAAGGGACAAGGCTTTAGTAACTTCACGGCGGATATTGCGGCTGTCAGCGCCTACAACATGCATAGCAAAAGCAACATTATCAAAAACATTCATATTAGGTATTAAGCGGAAATCCTGAAACACAATACCCATTGTGCGACGAAGCATTGGCACCGACTTTCTCTTCATACTAGTAAGGTCAAAGCCATTTACCAAAATTTTGCCTGTGTTAGCCTTTTCTTCACGCATTATAAGCTTCATAAAAGTACTTTTACCTGCGCCCGAAGAACCAACAACAAACACAAATTCACCGCTGTTTATTTTTATATTAACATCTTCTAAAGCGTGAGTTCCTGTCTGATAGGTTTTAGATACGCCACGAAATTCAATTATAGGTGAACTCTGCGCCACATTAAAACCCTGTTCTACATATTCCATTAAAAAATTCCTTTACTAATATTTAATCGGGTTGCTCTTTAGGTATTTGTTAACCATAAGGGCAATTTTAAATACGATAGCATGGTCGAATTCACGAAGGTCAAGACCGGTGATTTTCTTGATTTTTTCAAGTCTATAAACCAAAGTATTGCGGTGAACAAACAATTTTCTCGAAGTTTCGGAAACGTTAAGGTTGTTTTCGAAGAAACGCTGAATTGTAAAGAGTGTTTCCTGATCAAGATTTTCAATAGAACCGCGCTTGAAAACTTCTTTTAAGAAAGATTCGCAAAGGGTTGTCGGCAACTGATAAATAAGTCTTGCAATACCGAGATTATCGTAAGAAACAATAGTCTTTTCGGTATCAAACACCTTGCCAACCTCTAAAGCTGCCTGGGCTTCCTTAAATGAACGCGCCAAATCCTTAAGACTGTTAACTGTTGTACCGATACCGATCACAACATGAGCATAAAATTCGCCTGAAATAGTATCCGCAATGGTAGATGCCATTTTTTCAATAGTTTTAGGGTCTATTCCCTGTGCGGTTTCTTTAACAAGCGCAATATCGGTTTCGTTAATACTTATTATAAAATCTTTGGACTTATCAGGGAAAAGATTTTGAACGATATCATAAACCGAAATATCACTTGGGTCAAGTGAACGGATTATAATAACAGTGCGTGAAACATCACTGTTAAAGTAAAGCTCACGTGCCTTTATATAAATATCACCGGGCAAAATATTGTCAAGAATAATATTCTTAATAAAATTGCTGCGGTCATACTTTTCGTCATAATAGAACTTGATATTAGAAAATGCAACAGCTAAAACATTTGCATATTTTGCGGCTAAAATATCATCACCGTCAACAAAAACCGCATATTTAGCGCCCTGATTAGACGGAATAACCTTGTATGTATAACCATTATTTGTGAAAGTTTCAATAGAAGGCATAAACTCAAGCACAGTTTCACCTATTTTACCAAGCTCACTCGAAGCGATAATGGTAAGATTTTCGTCTACTACACCGAAAGTACGGTCGATAGCATCCTTCATTTGATGAATAACACCCTGAAATAGTCTGTTAGCCATTTTTAAAAACACGTCCTTTAAAATTAAAATTTATAGACATAATATACTGATTATATTCTACACAATTTTAAAGTGTTTTTCAAGTGTAATATTGAAAAAAGTTACAAAAAAATTACAATTTCCAATATTTTTGCAATCTTACTTGCAAATTATGTTAAAATTAAGCGTATTTTGGAAAGGCGGTGAGTAAATTATGCGTGAACAAAGACGTACCTTAGGTATTTTCTGCGCACTTTTTGCAAATATTATATTCGGGTTTAGCTTTATTTTTTCAAAAATGGCACTTTCGGTTTCGCATCCGCTTATAATATTGGCGACAAGATTTACTATTGCTTTCTTATTTCTGAATATTTTATGGGGTTTAAAGTTTTTTAAAATCAACACAAAAGTCTTCAAAAACTCTACCCTTTGGCTTATGGGTTTAGCACAGCCTTTTTTATATTTCATTTTAGAATTATACGGGTTATCTCTCGTGTCTTCCGCTCTTTCGGGTGTTGTAATTGCTCTGGTACCCGTTGCAGTTATGCTTTTATCGACGATGGTTTTAAAGGAAAAACCATCAGCACTTCAATGGTTTTTTACTGCAATCTCAATTATAGGAGTTTCGGCTATAAGCATTATTTCAAATAACGGGCAAAAAAATTACGCTCTTGGTATTTTTCTGCTTATAGGTGCCGTTATCTGCGCAGGACTTTTTAATATTTTAAGCCGAAAGCAATCCACAAACTCTTCCCCGTTTGAGCGCACCTATGTTATGTTTTTAATCGGATTTATCGGTTTTAACCTTACTGCTGTAATAACTTTAAAAAATCAGTATTTTTCGCTTGTTTTACAAAGCATTACAAATCCCAAATTCATAATAGCTATAATCTATCTTGCAATAGTTTCTTCTGTGCTTGCATTTTTGCTTTACAATTTCGCTACCGCAAACATCACTGCCGTTGAAGCTTCATCCTTTTCTAACATTATAACGGTTGTGACCGTTTTGGCAGGAGTATTGATTTTAAAGGAAAGTATGAATATTTGGGGTTATGTCCTTTGCTTGCTTATAATTTTCGGGGTGTGGGGTGTCAATACTTTCATAGAAAAGCCTAAAAAATAAAAAATGTAAAATTTTTAAAATTAACTATTGACAAAACCCTGCAGTTTCGATATAATATACAAGTCGCTGAAATTATGGCTGTATAGCTCAGTTGGCTAGAGCATGCGGTTCATACCCGCAGTGTCATTGGTTCAAATCCAATTACAGCCACCAATTCGGCCCGTTGGTCAAGAGGCCTAAGACACCGCCCTTTCACGGCGGTAACACGAGTTCGAATCTCGTACGGGTCACCAAAAAATTCCTCGAACTTGCTTCGGGGAATTTTTTACTTCTTACCTATTACCTCTTCACTCTTCACAAAAAAGTTCTCGTAATTCTTGAAGTAACAGGTGATAAGTAAAAGATAATAAGTTTCGGTGTCGGCTTTGCCGAAGAATTATATTCTACAATCCTCAAATTTACACTTGATTTTTATTTGAGTATATATTATAATGCTTTAGTGACCTACGCAGAGATGGCTGAGCTGGTCTAAGGCGCACGATTGGAAATCGTGT
>JAFYLF010000019.1 GCA_017537195.1 Clostridia bacterium | reverse complement strand
ATTATAGATACCTTTTATTGTGTTTTCTTTATTGGAAAGTGTTATGGATTGTAAGCGACTGATACTTCCTGCATCACCGCTGTAATAAAAGTTTTTACTTTCAATATCGTAGGATTGCTTAATGTTTGATGCCGTTTGAGAAATTTTTATAATCATCAAATCACCGCCTTTGTTTCATTATATCATATTTCATTTCAAAAGTAAATCTTGCGGTATATTTCTCCGTAAGTTACAGATAATAACAACACAATTTGTAATTTAAGGAGAAATGTATATATGAAAGCAACTGGAATAGTTCGTAGAATAGACGACCTTGGTCGTGTGGTTATCCCGAAAGAAATCCGCCGCACTATGCGAATCCGTGAGGGAGATCCGTTGGAAATATTTACCAACTCGGGTGGGGAAGTGATTTTCAAAAAATATTCGCCGATAGGCGAGCTTTCGCTTTTTGCTTCGCAGTATGCGGAAGCCCTGGCGGGGTCTACCAAGCTTTCGGTTGTGATTTGTGACCGTGACCATTGCATAGCGGCGGCGGGGATTTCTAAAAAAGAAACTCTTGAGCGAAGAGTTACACCCGATTTGGAGGAAATTATCGAAGAGCGCAAAAGCGTAAGCTACTCTCCTGACCAGAAGCACACAGCGTTGGAAGGCGTTGACCGCAACATCTGCACCGCGGTTCCGATTATAATATCTGGAGATGTGAGCGGTGCGGTTGTGATGCTTTCTAACGAGCACTGTGATACGGCTAATGATACCGATACAAAGTTAGCATCGGTTGCGGCTTCGTTTTTAGGTAGACAAATGGAATCATAAAATTTTAAATCACCACAGAACGCTTACGCAATGTGGTGATTTTAATTTTGACAATTATTGTCATATTTTAATTAACTGTTGACAAATTTTGTCGAATTTAGTAGAATAATAATATAAAAAATGCTTCGATTTATAAAAACCGAAGCGTTGGAGCTGAAGATGGGACTTGAACCCACGACCTGCTGATTACGAATCAGCTGCTCTACCAACTGAGCCACTCCAGCGTACTTATAGATTATATCAATATTTATCATTACCGTCAAGTAAAAAATGAAAGAAGGAACCATAAGTGGACAAGGAAATCAACTTAAGGATAAGAGAGTATAGAAAATTAAGAAAAATGACACAGGAAGAGCTTGGCAAGGCTCTTAGTATGAAGTGCAGTACATATTCGCAGATGGAACGCAAAGGCAAAATCACAGTTGAGATGGCAAGAAAGATTGCTAGGGTTTTAGATGTGGATCCTGACATTATAATGTACGGCGAAAAACAGACACCGTTTCCTTTAAAACCTATTATTCCTACACCGGCTCCTTTGGGTACGCCAGGACAAAAAAATCCGTTTGATACTCCGAGTGAGCCCGAAGTTGTTTCTGGCTTTAAGTATGGTGAAATTACTCTTTCTGTAGAGGAAGAACGGATTATAAACTTTTTTCGCGATTTAAGTTCTGAAAAGAAAAAAGAGTTTACAAATTATTTGACAAATTTATATAATAAATTTTAATAGTAACTAAAAAGCCGATAGGTCAACGACCTATCGGCTTTAAAAACCTTATAACAGCCTATTTTCAGGCGGTATTTTTAAGGCTTAATCATTTGAACGGCATTTACAACGCACAAAAAAGTAAATAAGGATAATCGCCAATAAAACGCCTATTGCAAAAATAATCAAAGGAATCAAAGCTTCAACAATAGTCGTTACAAAGCTCACACCCAAAATTGCGCCGACAAGCAATCCTAAAACAACAGCCAAAACCGAGAGTATTTTATTAACACATGCTCTTGCTTGGCAGGTGCATTCGTAAACCGCAGTATTTGAACTTCTGTTATCAAACATACTTCCACACCCTTTTTAAAATTGACCGAGGTCAATAACATTATATGTGGAAGCAAATTTAAGTGTTAATTATTTCATAAACTCGTACATTGCGCGGTAGCACATATATACATCGAGCTTTGCTGTGGTTTCAAACGGTGCATGCATTGAAAGAACGGGAACACCCAAGTCAATGACATCGATGCCGAGATCTGCTACATATTGCGCAACTGTTCCGCCGCCGCCTGCATCAACCTTGCCAAGCTCACCCGTTTGCCAGATAATACCTGCATCGTCGAGCAGATTACGCACATAAGCCACATATTCAGCCGAAGCATCAGATGTACCCGATTTACCACGAGAGCCTGTGTATTTGGTAACTACCACGCCGTAGTTAAGAAGCGAAGCATTGCGCTTCTCGGAAACATCTTGGAATGTGGGATCAACACCCGCATTAACATCGGCTGAAAGGCATTTTGAGTTGCGAAGAGCTATAGTAGCGTCAGCGCCCTGCATTTTTGCAATATCACCGATTATAAACCGCAAAAAGTCAGATCGAAGACCTGTATTACCCATAGATCCTATTTCTTCCTTGTCGGTAAGGATTGCAATGGCGGTCTTTTCGGGATTTTCAACATCTAAAATTGCGGTCAAGGCGGGATAAGCGCAAACACGGTCGTCCTGACCGTAAGCACCTACAAGTGAGCGGTCAAAACCGATATCACAAGCCTTATAAGCGGGTACCATCTCAAGCTCCGCCGAGAGAAAATCTTCTTCTTTAATACCGTATTTCTCGTTTAAAAGTTTTAAGATATTAAGTTTTACAAGTTCGCTTCCTTCGTCGGACTTAAAGGGATGGCTTCCCACAAGAACATTAAGCTCTTCGCCCTTGACACCCTCAGCGAGAGTACGTTTATTCTGCTCGGTTGCAAGGTGGGGAAGAAGGTCGTTTATAACAAACTTTGGCTCGTCTTCCTTTTCACCTATACAGACTTCTAAAACTTTGCCGTCTTTAAGAGCGAAAACGCCGTGGAGCGAGAGCGGAATGGTAGTCCATTGATATTTACGGATGCCGCCGTAATAGTGTGTTTTAAAGAGTGCTAACTCAATTTCCTCATATAAAGGATTGGGTTTTAAATCAAGGCGAGGAGAATCAATATGCGCAGCAGTGATGTTGACACCTTTTTCGGCTGATTTCTTACCGATAACTGCAAGGGCGATAGTTTTGCCTCGGTTGTTGAAGTAAACCTTATCACCGGCATTGTACTTTTTACCGTACTCGAAGGGCACAAAGCCCTTTTCTTCGGCTAAACAAACTGCAACCTTTACAGCTTCACGCTCGGTTTTAGCGCTATCAAGGAACTTTTTGTAGTTTTCACAGTAGTTATTTGCAGTTTCTAGTACTTCTTCAGTAGAAATTTGTCTTCCGTTCTTTCTTTGGTAGAATAGATTTTCTTTCAATTTTTTTATATCGCTCATAAATTTTCTCCTGACTTTAAGATTTTGGATAGAATTTCTTTAAATTCCTTTAAAAATTCTTTCTGCGAGTTATCATTATATATTATATAGTCTGCATTTTTTAAATAAAAATCATCATTTTTTCCTGCCGACATTCGAAGAAGCGCTTCTTCTTCGGTGAGATTGTCTCTTTCGATAATTCTTGCAAGGCGGTTTTTCTTGTTACTAAGGACTGCTATTGTTTTATAACAAATTTCATTAATTCCGCTTTCAAAAAGGGTGGGAGCATCTATTAATATGTTGCCAGACTCGGTTTCTTTTAAAACAAGCCGTCTTATATACGGGAAAATTGTTTTGTTTAAAAGTTCAGTTTGTTCGCACGAAGAAAAGGCCTTTTTAGCGAGTGATTTGCGGTTTAAAGTACCATCAGGGTTCAGGATATCCTCACCAAAAGCATTTACCACAGCCTTTAGTCCGTCACTGCCTTTTTCAACAGCTTGACGGGCGATTTTATCACAGTCGGCAAGTTTAAGCCCAAAATCTTTTGCTAACGCACCGGCGCTGCTCTTACCTGAACCTGTGGGGCCCGTAAGTCCAATAATTATATTCATAAATTTATCACCTTGAAAGCCGCCGCACGAATAAGTCGGTTATACACAGCAAGGCCGATACCGCTTTTTTCGGGGGCGTGGATATATACTTCACTGACGCCGAGTTTATCGACATTGCGAAGGGTGGCAAATAAGTTTTGCGCTAGTGTTTCGGGATTTTGTTTGCTACCGTAAATAATTTTTTCAATTTTTATATTATCGCTTTCTTCCAAAAAACAAATAGCCACTGCATTCGGTTTTTGGTTTACAAATTGGGCGAAATTTTCACCCTCAACCAGAAATGTTTCGGTTTCAGGGGCGTAGTGCTTGTATTTCATACCGGGACTTGCCGCCGCTTCTGTTTTTTCAAGTTCTGATAAAACCGCTTTATTAACAGTAATATCGGGTAAAACTTCCTGTAATTGTTCGAGGGTTATTCCACCCGGACGCAAAAGCACCGGATGTTCTCCCACAAGGGTTATAACGGTAGATTCTACCCCGACATCGCAAGAGTCCCCCATTAATACGGCATCAATTTTGCCGTCAAGGTCGGAAAGCACGTGGTTAGCGGTTGTGGGACTTGGACTTCCCGAAATATTTGCCGATGGGGCGGCAAGCGGAAGACCGCTTTTTTCTATTACTTCTCTTGTGAGTTCGCAAGAGGGCATTCTGATAGCAACAGTTTCAAGCCCTGCCGAAACACAACAGGGAATTTTCTCGGTTTTTTTGAGTACTATTGTAAGAGGTCCGGGCCAGAATTTTTGGGCGCATAAATAAGCGCTTTTGGGAATATCCTTTGCAATTTCGCAAAGGGTTTCTAATTTTGAAATATGGACTATAAGCGGATTGTCCTGCGGTCTGCCTTTGGCTTTAAAAATTTTTGAAATAGCATATTCGTCATAAGCGTTTGCTGCGAGTCCATACACAGTTTCAGTAGGAATTCCGACAATACCGCCGTTTTTTAGTATCTCACAAGCAGTATTTATTCCATTCTCACAAGGTGTCAGCCTTTGCGTTTTCATTTAAGCATCTTCCTCTGATTTTAATGCTTCGGCGCGGTAGTAGGTTATTAGCGCATCAACTACTTCGTTTATATCGCCATTGAGAATTTGTTCTAATTTATAAAGTGTAAGTCCGATTCTGTGGTCGGTAACTCTGCCTTGTGGGTAGTTGTATGTGCGGATACGCTCACTGCGGTCGCCGGTACCAACCTGATTTTTACGGTCACTGGCGATAGCCTCGTCGTGCTTTCTTTGTTCTTCGTCTAAAAGGCGGGAACGCAGTATTTTTAGAGCCTTATCTTTGTTCTTAAACTGGCTTCGTTCGTCCTGACATTCAACAACTGTACCCGTTGGAATATGGGTTACACGGATAGCCGAAGAGGTTTTATTGATATGCTGACCGCCAGCGCCTGAAGAACGGAAGGTATCAATCTTAAGGTCTGCGGGGTTGATTTCAAGCTCAACCTCATCTGCTTCGGGCAAAACGGCTACTGTAACGGTTGAAGTGTGTATTCTACCTTGAGTTTCGGTATCGGGTACACGCTGAACACGGTGAACACCGCTTTCGTATTTAAAGCGTGAGTATGCGCCGCTACCCTCAATCATAAAGCTGATTTCTTTGTAACCGCCAAGCTCGGTTTCATTGGCATTTATAACCTCAACCTGCCAACGCTTACTTTCGGCATACATCGTGTACATACGGTAAAGGGAACCCGCAAAAAGCGCCGCTTCTTCACCGCCGGCACCCCCGCGGATTTCAATAATAACATTCTTGTCATCGTTAGGGTCTTTGGGTAGTAGCAGAATTTTAAGCTCGTTTGCGAAAGTTTCAATGTTTTCTTTTGCGGTTTTTAGTTCTTCTTCGGCAAGTTCTTTAAAATCTTTATCAAGATTTGGCTCTGCTAAAATTTCTAAAGCATCCTTTTCGGATTCCTTTGCCGAGGTATATTCACGGTATTTTTCAACTATTGGGGTGAGTTCGCTGTGTTCCTTCATAAGTTTGCGGAATACTTCGTTATTTGAAGCAACATCGGGTCGTGTAAGCTCAATTCCTATTTGTTCATAGCGGTTTGCCACCGATTCTAATTTATCAAACATTTGTATCACCATTTGCCTTGATTATTTTTTTTAGTCCTTTTTCGGCTTTTTGGCGTGGAAGCATAAATTCTCTGCCGCAACCGTCGCAACGAAGACGAAAATCCATACCGATACGGGTAACAGTGAAAATATCGTTACCGCAGGGGTGCTTTTTTTTCATTAAAAGCTTATTGCCGATATTTATATCCAAAATTTTCCCTCCGCACATAAAAATTCAATATATATTATATACCAGAATTTTCAAAAACGCAATACCAAACAAAATACCGATTGACAAAAGGGGGATAATGATGTAATATGTATTTAATTCACTTAAATAGGAGTTGATATTCGTGGACGACGGTCCGGCGGGCAGTATTATTTTGTTCGTAATTTTAATATTATTAAGCGGTTACTTTTCAGGAACCGAAATTTCTTTAGCTTCAGTTAACCGAATTCATATGATGAGCAAGGCTTCTAAAGGTCAGAAAAGCGCCGAGAGGGTGCTTAAAATTCTTGACAATTTTGACGAGGCTTTGTCGGTGTTACTTATAGGTAACAACATTGTGAATATCGGTTGTGCAACGCTTGCTGCTGCTATGACTGTGCACCTTGGTGCATATTGGGTTACGGCGGCTACTATCGTTGCAACTGTGGTTATTTTTATTTTTGGGGAGATTTTACCTAAAAGCTTTGCGAGAGCCTGTAACGAAAAGTTTGCTGAAATTGCATCGGCACCGTTATTAGTCTTAATGTGGGCGTTAAAGCCTTTATCGATAGCGTTTACGGCTCTGTCGTCATTGGTTTCCAGTCCTTTTAAAAAGTATTCTGAGAATCAGGTTACAATGACTGAAGAAGAACTTACCGATATCGTTGAAAACATTTCACAAGAAGATGGCTTTGATGAAGAAAAAGGCGAACTTGTAAAATCGGCGCTTCATTTTTCTAACTCAACCGCTCGTGATGTTATGACACCTTGGGAAGATGCTGAGGTTATATCGGTCGCCCTAAAAACTCCTGAAATACTTAAAATTGTTAAAAATTCTTCGCATTCGAGAATACCCGTTACTGACCGAAAAGGTAATATTAAGGGTATTTTGCAGATAAGGAAATTCTTAAAGGCGTATATGCGCAGTAAGAACCACAGCGTTATAATCGCCAGTATTATAGACTACCCTTATTATGTAAATGAAGACGAGGCTATTGACGATGTTTTGACCGAAATGAGCAACCACCGCCGAAATTTGAGTTTTGTTAAAAATAGCGAAGGTGATGTTGTTGGTATTTTAACGGTTGAGGATATCCTCGAAGAGCTCGTGGGCGAGATTTATGATGAAAATGATATTGGAGGTGCTATAGATGATTAGTGCTTTCAGATATATCGCAATTGTTTTGTTGATTTTGGTTTCAGCGTTTTTTTCAGCAACTGAAATCGCATTTTCTTCGGTAAATGTATTAAGACTTAAAAATCTCAAAAAAGAAAAGGAAACCCTTTCTCGTATTTTAGCGGTTAAAATTCTTGATGATTATGATAATCTTTTAAGCAGTATCCTTATCGGTAATAATATTGCGAATATGGCGTCCTCTTCAATAGCAACAATTATTGTTATCGGTTGGTGGGGTGACAGTTATGCCTGGGCATCAACCGTTATTATGACACTTCTTGTGCTCACCTTCGGCGAGATTATACCAAAGGTTTTAGCCAAGCAGTTCCCCGAAGTATTTTGTTGCTTTGCGGCAATACCGATTTATACTTTGTCGGTAATATTAAAGCCTCTTAATTTTGTTATAATGGGCTTTGTAAATCTTGTTTCAAAGATTTGGGAAAAGAGTGCGGACGACAGTGAGACTGTTTCGGAGGATGATTTCGAAAATATTATCGATATCGTTGAAGACGAAGGTGTGTTGGACGAAGAACAGTGTGATTTACTTCAAAACGCCCTTGATTTTGATGATGTTTTAGCATATGAAATTATTACTCACAGGGTGGATATGGATGCTCTTGACATTCGTGACCCGTATGAAGTAAATCTTCGTAAGTGCGAGGAAACAATATATTCCCGTTTGCCCGTTTTCGAAGACACAACCGATAACATTATCGGTATATTGCACCTTAATCATTTTTACAAAACATTGGTTGAAAAGGGAAAGGTTAATATTCGTGAAATTTTGCTTCCTGTCACTTTTGTTCATAAGACAATGGCGCTACCCGACGTGCTTGAAAAAATGAAAGAAAGCAAGTGCCACATGGTAGTAGTTCTTGACGAATACGGCGGTACAATGGGTGTTCTTACAATGGAGGATGTTCTTGAACAGTTGGTTGGCGAAATTTTTGACGAATCTGACGAGATTGAGCGTGAGTTCATAGCGATTGACGAAACTCATTTTGAAGCCGACGGCGATATGCGGGTTTACGATTTCTTTGATGAGTTTGATATTGATATAGACGAGGACGAAGATTTTGAAGCCGATTCGGCAACTGTCGGCGGCTGGACACAGACCATGCTTGACGGTGAAGCAAAAGAAGGAGATAGCTTCAGATGGGAAAATCTTGAAATTACTGTGCTTGAAACCGACGGTTTTCGAATTGAAAAAATCGCCGTTGAGGAATTGCCGATAGAAGAAGATGAAGATTAAACCCAAAACTCTGCGATTTTTTTGCAGAGTTTTTGTATTTTGTGTTGAAAAAGGTTGAAAAGTGTAGTATAGTATATATTGTAGCAAAAACTGTATTTTCTCGGAGGTAAACACTATGTATAGGAAAATTTTAGCAATTACAATCTGTGTGTTAATGCTCGGCTTGGTAGGTTGCAAGAAAACGGAAGAAAAGCCGCAGTCTTCTACACCTGTAAGCTCGGAACCTGAGGTTGTAACATATGTAAATAACTTGACGGGTGAAGATAGCATCACCGATGAGGAAATATACGCAAGAAGACCTGTTGCAATTATGGTTAATAATGCTTGGGAGGGCACTAAGGGCGACGCTCAAAAGGTTCAGACGGGTCTTACAAAAGCGGATATTGTTTATGAAACCGAGGTTGAGGGCGGTATTACAAGACTTTTAGCCGTTTTCAAGGATATTTCTGCGGTTGAAAAGGTTGGAACTGTGCGCTCTGCAAGATATGCTTATATAGATTTGGCTATGGGACACAGCGCTATTTATATTCATCACGGTATGGATTATACATACGCACAGCCACATCTTAAAGATACTCAAACATTTTCATTGGGCACTAACAATGGTGGTGTGCGCATAAGAAATGAAGGTGTAGCGCAAGAGCATACACTTTATGGCATGGGCGATAAAATATGGGAAAATCTTGAGAAGAAATATAATACTAAATTAAGCGATGTTGAAAATTGGCAAAAGTTCTCTGAAGGTGAAGTTTCATACGCTGAAAATGTGGCAAATAATGTAACCGTAAAATTCTCTTCTAAATATATTTCATCCTTTAAGTATGACAGCGCGAGTGGAAAGTATGTGAGATATTTCCGCGATATTGAGCGTAAAGATTACTACACTAAAGAGAGCGAATATTTTAAAAATATTTTTGTGCTTAAAACTGATATAAGGGATTATGCCGACGGAAAACATAGATATGTTGATTTGTCTTCAGGTAGCGGTTATTATTGTGTAAACGGCACTTATACCCCAATAAAATGGGCAAAGGGCTCTGCTTCAAACGGCTTTAAGTTCACTTTAGAAGACGGCACACCATTAGAAGTTAATAAGGGTAATAGCTGGGTTTGTTTGCACGGCAGCGAATTCGCCCCGACATTTGAATAGGTTTTATTGTAATTTTTCAAATAAAAAAGCACTGCTAAGGCAGTGCTTTTTTGGCGCCCCCTGCGCGAATCGAACGCACAACTAAATCTTAGGAGGATCTTATTATATCCATTTAACTAAGGGGGCATAGTGTATTTATCATGCTTATACATATTACAATACCCAAAAATAAATGTCAATAATTTTTCTTTTAAAAAATGCTTGACAAAATGCGAATATGGGTGTATAATCCATTTGTTGCAATTCCAAAGACAGTAGGTGGCTTTTGCCGTAAGTTTTATCGCCTACCGAGGTTAAGCGATTAAAATAAAAAGTTTTACTTGATATTTTTATGCTTGTCCGTAGTCTTTGGGCAAGCATTTTATTTTTCACTATTTATATTCTACGGAGGTGAAACGCATGCCCAACGCAGCGGTTTTAGAACAAAAACAAAAGCAGGTTGCAGAACTTTCCGAAAAGCTTTCGAAGGCAGTTACTGGTGTAGTTGTTGACTATAAAGGTATCACAGTTGCTGATGATACTGTTCTTCGTAAGGAACTTCGCGAAAACGGTGTAGATTATGCGGTTGTAAAGAACTCGATTTTAGGCCGTGCTATTGACGGTACAGATCTTGCAGATATGTCTTTCGCTCTTGAAGGTACAACTGCTATCGCTCTTTCAAACGAAGATTACACAGCAGCCGCAAGAATCCTTTGCAAATTTGCAGACACACACGAAAACTTCAATGTTAAGACTGGTTTCTTAGATGGCAAGGTAGTTGATGTTGATACTATCAAGGCTCTCGGTAATCTCCCGAGCAGAGAAGTGCTTCTCGCAACTGTTTGCAACGCATTCCAAGCACCTATCGCAGCATTTGCACGTGCTGTACAAGCTATTGTTGACAAGCAAGAGTCAGCAGAATAATTAAAATTTTAAAAAACATTTATTTTGGAGGAATTAAAAATGGCATCTGAAAAGATTACAGCAATGATTGAAGAATTAAAAACTCTTACAGTTTTGGAACTTTCCGAACTCGTAAAGGCAGTAGAAGAAGAATTTGGCGTATCTGCAGCAGCAGCTGTAGCAGTAGCAGCTCCCGCAGCAGGCGGCGCAGCAGCTGAAGAAGAAAAGACAGAATTCGACGTTGTTCTTAAGGACGTTGGCGCTGAAAAGATTAAGGTT
>JAFYLF010000018.1 GCA_017537195.1 Clostridia bacterium | reverse complement strand
TGAAACGAGCATGGGATCTTCTTGTATTTAGTTTGCGATTTCTTCAATACTCGGATCGTGTGATAGCTTGTTTGAAAGGCTTTCTTTTGCTTTTAATGATTTATATGCGATATCACGTAACGAACGCGGCACTCTTATTGAGTTATAATCTCGAAGAAATCTTCGCAGCTCGCCTATAATCATAGGAACAGCATAAGTTGAAAATTTTACGTCAAGGTTCGGGTCGAAATTATCTATTGCTTTGATTAACCCGATGCATCCAACCTGAAACAGATCATCCGGATTTTCATTACGGTTTTTGAATGATTGAATAACTCTTAAAACAAGCCGTAAATTGCCATTAATTAGCTTTTCGCGTGCGGATTTATCACCATTGTGAGCTTTTATAAGAAGCTCACGTTTTTCACTTTCCTTCAAAATTTGCAATTTTGCCGTATTGACACCGCAGATTTCAACTTTTCCGTACATTTAAAGCCCTCCGTTTGTGATACACTTTAAGTGTTCCCAAACAAAGGGCTTTAATACTTTTGATTATTTTATTGTAATTGTTTCAACAGTGATTTTTTCGGTTTTGGGCGAAGCCTTGTCATGTAAAGAGAGGAGGAAAATAGCCGCGCCTACAATTGCGAACATAAGGCTGATTACTAACAGCTTCCAAAAGATCGCGGAGTTGTCGACGAATAAGTCGGCAACATCTGCGGGGATGGTGTTTCTTAAATGAATCAACCAAAAATGCTTGTTTGAAAGGTGCGATATTTCGAAGTTGTTCTTTTTAACGAATTCAAAAACCACACCGAGGTATTGACCGATGGAAGTAAATACAATTGAATTTATTGCGACGGTTAAGTATGCCGAAAGACCGGAATGCTTTGAGCCGATAATGAAGCCGTAATAAGAAAGCGCTGCAACTGCAAATCCTGCTATACAGAAGATGTAACGAACCTCGTTAAGCTCCATTTTTGCCATAGCGGGGGATATCCAATTGTAAAGAACAATGTATATCAACGCTCCGATTATACCGCCTGCAACAGAAAGAAGAATTCCGAACAGAGGGCTTTCGTTGGATGCGTTGTTCTTTTTTTCTTCTGCTTCTGCGTTTGCGTTTTCGATAGTGTCGATGGCGCAATGTTCGCACATGATGTGATTTTCGGTACCGATGTTAACCTTTTTGGGCTTTCTGTTGCCGAACTTGTTTCCGCATTCCGAGCAAAAATCGGTGCCTCTGATTTCGTTTTTAATAAGCAGGGAAACTGTTGTATCGATAAGTTTGAGGAAAGTGGGGATGTTTCCGTTTGAATACACTCTCATACCATCTTCGGAAAGCGTATAGTCGGTAATAGAATACTCCTCAAGAAGCGGATGTAATTCAGATGACATTTCATAAAGCTTTAACTCGTTTTCCTCGTTGTCGGAAAACTTAAAGTTGAAATATGCTACCTTGTTTCCGTTTTTTTCGAATATGCTGATAAGATAACCGCCGTATATTGCATATACGTGACTTTTATCGGGTGAATCGCCTTGGACGTAGGTAAATCCGATATCTTCCAAAGCTTTTGTGAGATTCTTAGTGATCATAATCGTCCTCAATAAATTTACTGTTTCTAATAAAATACAATACCACGAAACGATTCGAATGTGGTTAACAATTTGTTAACATTTCGCTGTATTGACTAAAATTTCCGACAAAGATAAAATGATGAACCCAAGAATCAGGGAATATATTTTGATTTTGTTTTTATTAATCAGTTTTAAAATTAATTTTGAAAATAATAACGTTCCGAAGATTAATCCGAAAGATAAAAAGGCTAAATACGTAATATTTACGTTGGAAATTGCTTCGAGCGTGCTTTCGTAAATCCCTAAAAACAACATCATATATGAAAAGCTGATTCCTGGTAGAATCAAAGCTATCGATAACATTAAACCTACTATAAAAATGTAGGGTGGACTTTTAACTGTTTCTATCGAATAAAAGTTTGATAATATTGATAATATCGCAGAAACTAAAGCTCCTGCGAACATATAAAGATATTTTATTTTGTTGTTATTTAAGTTGGTTTTTATAAATATTACTGTGCAAATAATTGTTATCGTACAGAATAATAGATTTGATAAAGTCTCGTGTTTTGTCTTAAATTCATACAAAATCGAAGAAAAAGATAATATGGATGTAACGGCTCCAAAAAATAACGGTGCGGTGTTAAATACGCTTTTTCGGAATGATTTAAAAATATCACTAAAGTTTTCAAGAAGACGTTCGTAAACTCCCAAAATTATAGCAACGCTGCCGCCGCTCATTCCGGGTATAAGGCACCCTATACCGATTAAAAATCCTTTGAAATAATCATAAAATATGTATGACTTTCTTTTAATAAATGCCGGTATCAAATATTTCACCTCGTCAATTGAAGAATTTACAAAATTAATTCGTTAAAGTATTGACAAAAACACAAAAAATCTGTATTATCAATATGTTACATTATATTTATATATGTAAGATAATTTTATTATTCGGAGCAGAAAATTGAACGAACTTGAACGCGGCGCACTTGTGCGTCTCCAAAACATTTCTGTTAAGTTTGACGATGATCTTATTTTGGATAATCTCAGCCTTGACATTAACGAAAAGGAGTTTGTAACTCTTTTGGGGCCTTCTGGATGCGGTAAAACAACTACTCTTCGCATACTTGGCGGTTTTGTAACACCTGATAGCGGCGATGTTTTGTTTGAGGGCAAGAAAATAAACGACGTTCCTCCTTATGAGAGACAGATTAATACTATTTTTCAGAAATACGCTTTGTTTCCTCATTTGAACGTTTTTGAAAATATAGCATTTGGTTTGCGTGTGCAGAAGAAGCCCGAACAAGAAATCAAAAAGACGGTTAATGAAATGCTTGAGCTTGTAAATCTTAAGGGTTTTGGCAAACGCAACATTAATTCGCTCAGCGGCGGTCAGCAGCAGCGCGTTTCTATCGCTCGTGCTTTGGCGGTCAAGCCTCGCGTTTTGCTTCTCGATGAACCGCTTGGTGCATTGGATTTAAAGCTTCGCAAGGATATGCAGGTCGAACTGAAAAATATTCAGCAACGACTTGGAATAACATTTGTTTACGTAACTCACGACCAGGAAGAAGCCCTTTCAATGTCTGATACGGTTGTA
>JAFYLF010000017.1 GCA_017537195.1 Clostridia bacterium | reverse complement strand
CCTTGTTAGATGGAAGTGAAATTTTTATAGATAAAGACGTTTGCTCTGAAAAATGCTTAAAAGCAGGTTGCGTTATTGAGGATACCGATGCTTTGGTTTTTGAATCCGATTACCGTAGAGCAAAATCCCGTGCGGTATGGTATTTAGACCGAAATGACCATACTGAAAAGGGGCTTTACGAAAAACTGGTTCGTGCAGGATTTCGTAAAGAGGCTTGTGCCAAAGTAATTGCCCGTTATGTTGAAGTAGGGTTGCTTGATGATGAGCGTTATGCCCGTAATTACGCCCAAAGACTAATGGAAGCCAATGTATCAAAGCGTGAGGCAGTGGCAAAAATGCTACAAAAAGGTGTTCCTTACGATTTGGCAAAGTCGGTTTTAGAGGAAACCGATACCGACGAGCAAACACAAATTAAGAATTTAATTAGTAAAAAGTACCGCTCTAAACTCGCACAGGAAAAGGGAAGCGAAAAAGTTTTTGCCGCATTAGTGCGAAAAGGCTTTTCCTACAGCGCAGTAAGAGAGGCGCTAAAGAGTTATATAGAAGAATTTGAGGAAGATTATGTATAAAGTTAGTATGGTGTCACTCGGTTGTCCTAAAAATCAGGTTGATGCTGAAATGATGCTCTATTCCTTGCAACAAGCAGGGTTCGAAATTTCGCCCGAAGAGGCTGGGGCGGATGCAATTATTATAAATACTTGCGGTTTTATTGAAGACGCCAAGGCGGAGGCGATTGAGAATATACTTGAGGCTTCAAAATATAAAAATGAGGGCAACCTAAAAGCGCTTATTGTTACAGGCTGTCTTGCTGAAAGATATAAGGATGATGTCACCGAGGAAATTCCAGAGGTTGATGTTTGTGTAGGTATTGGCTCTAACAGTAATATTGCCGAGATTGTCAAAAATGCTATTGAGGGTAACTGCCAAAATTCTTTCGGTGAAAAAGACGCTCTCTATTTAAACGGCAAACGTATTTTGGGCGGTTATCCGTTCAGTACCTATTTAAAGGTTGCCGACGGTTGTGATAACTGCTGTACCTATTGCGCTATTCCTAAAATTCGTGGAAAAATGCGCAGCCGCACCATTGAAGAATGTGTTACTGAAGCGAAAGAACTCGCTAAAAATGGCGTAAAAGAGCTTATTGTTGTAGCTCAGGACACAACCGCTTACGGTACCGATATTTATGGAAAACCAATGCTTGCAAAGCTTCTTTCGGAACTTTGTAAAATCGAGGGGCTTCATTGGATAAGAACTCTTTATACATATCCTGATAAAATTACTGACGAGCTTTTAGATGTGATTGCAAGAGAACAAAAGCTTGTGAAATATTTGGATATACCGCTTCAGCATATAAACGGTGAAATTTTAAAGAGAATGAACCGCAAGGGTGATAAAGAGGGTATTAAAGCATTGATTGAAAAAATCCGTGCGAAAATTCCCGAAATTACCCTTCGTACAACCTTTATAACAGGTTTCCCAGGGGAGACAGAAGAACAGTTTTGCGAGTTGGCGGAATTTGTAAAGGAAACTCGCTTTGATAGATTGGGTTGCTTTACCTATTCGGCAGAAGAGGATACCATAGCCGCCGAATTTACTGACCAAATTCCAGAGCAAGTAAAGGTTTCCCGTATGGAAAACATAATGGATATGCAAACCACCATTGCGAGTGAGAAAAATGCTGAAAAAATCGGCACAGTTACCGAGGTTATAATTGAGGGCTGGGACGATTATATAAAATGTTATTTTGGCAGAACTGTTGGTGACGCGCCCGAGGTTGACGGTAAAATTTTCTTTATGTCAACACGGCCGCTTGTTATCGGCGAATTTGTAAAGGTTAGAATTAATGATTCTATAGAATACGATTTGTTAGGAGAATTGGAAGAATGAACACACCGAATAAATTAACATTGGCAAGAATGATTGCAACCCCTATTTTTATGGCAGTTATGCTTATAGATTTTCCGTATCATTATTTGATTTCGTTTGTCCTTTTTATAGCCGCATCACTTACTGATATGATAGACGGCAAAATGGCAAGAAAATACAATATGGTAACTGATTTCGGCAAGTTTATGGACCCATTGGCTGATAAAATGCTCACAACGAGCGCTTATTTAGGCTTTATGTTCATTTACGGCAAGGGTACTTTGAGTTGGCAAATTGTGGTTATAACATTTATTGTGTTGTTTCGTGAATTTGCGGTATCTTCCATTCGTTTGGTGGCAGTAACTGCCGGCGGCAAGGTAGTAGCCGCTAATATGTGGGGCAAATGCAAAACTGTAAGCCAAATGGTAGGTATTATTTTTGCTCTCGGCGTGTATGCTTTTAATGAAATAATAGCAATTTCTGGCGGTTCTTTTGCTTTGCATTTAGACACAGTTATTATCGCTTTATTCTGGCTTTCGGCTGTGCTTTGCGTTATTTCGGGCGCAATTTACATCTGGGGCGGAAGACAGTATATTGCTAACGCAAAATAAACAGTAGGTGACTGGTTTGTTTAAAAGATTAAAAGAGGATATTAAAGCCTTCCGTGACCGCGACCCTGCGGCTAAAAGTGATTTGGAAATTTATTTTCTTTATCCCGGCTTTAAGGCTATAAGAATGCACAGAATAGCGCATTTTTATTACAAGCATAATATGATGTTTTTAGCCCGTTTGGTATCTCAAAGAGCTGCTCGTAAAACGGGAATTGAAATTCACCCAGGCGCTACAATAGGCAGACGCTTGGTTATCGACCATGGTACAGGTGTGGTTATAGGTGAAACCACCGAGATTGGCGACGATGTACTGATTTATCAAGGCGTAACCTTGGGCGGTACAGGTAAGGATACAGGTAAACGCCACCCGACTATCGGCAACAATGTTATGATAAGTGCGGGTGCAAAGGTATTGGGACCTTTTAAAATTGGGGATAATTCACGTGTTGCGGCGGGTGCTGTGGTGCTGGAAGAAGTGCCCCCCAACTCGACGGTTGTCGGCGTGCCCGCAAGAGTTGTCCGTCAGGACGGTAAGCGTGTGGCTCTTGACCAGATTCATATACCTGACCCTGTAAAGCAAAAGATGGATTCGCTCGAAAGCCGAATTTCACAGCTCGAAGCATTATTAAAGGAGTAATACAATGAAAATTTTTAACACACTCACTCGTCAAAAGGACGAATTTAAACCTATAACCGAAGGCGAAGTTAAGATTTATGCCTGCGGCCCGACGGTTTATAACTATATCCATATAGGTAACGCCCGTCCGCTTTGCGTTTTCGACGTTTTGCGCCGTTATTTCGAATGGCGTGGTTTTAAGGTGAATTTTGTTCAGAACTTTACCGATATTGACGATAAACTCATAAACAAAGCAAATGCCGAGGGTATTACAGTACCCGAAGTTGCCGAAAGATTTATAGGCGAATTCTGGACTGATGCTAAAGGTCTTAATGTCCGTGAAGCTACAGTTCATCCACGTGCAACCGATAATATTGCTGAAATTCAGGGTATTATTTCGGCTCTTATCGAAAAGGGCTATGCTTATGGGTCGCAGGGAGATGTTTACTACCGTGCCAAAAAATTCGGGGAATACGGCAAACTCTCACATCAGCCTTTGGAAGATTTAGCTGAGGGTGCGAGTAACCGTGTTGACGGCGGCGCAGATATTAAGGAAGACCCGATGGACTTCTGCCTTTGGAAGAGCGCAAAAGAGGGCGAACCTTTTTGGGAATCACCTTGGGGCAAGGGGAGACCTGGTTGGCATATAGAATGTTCAGCCATGGCAGGTAGATATTTAGGTAAAACCATTGATATTCACTGTGGCGGTTTGGACCTTATTTTCCCGCACCACGAAAATGAAATTGCGCAGAGCGAGGCTGCGAACGGCTGTGATTTTGCTCATTATTGGATGCATAACGGCTTTATAAATGTTGACAACCACAAAATGTCGAAATCACTTAATAACTTCTTTACTGTTCGTGATGTTGCCGAAAAATTCGGTTACGAGCCTATTCGTTATTTCCTTATTTCTTCGCAGTACAGAAGCCCTATAAACTATTCGGTTGATATTATCGAACAGGCCAAAAATTCTCTTGAGCGTCTTTACACCTGCCGTGATAATATTGATTTCGCACTTAAAAATGCAGAGGATGGCGGAGAAATTCCTGCTTTCTTGCAAGAACGTAAGAATGAATTTATCACCGCTATGGAAGATGATCTTAACACTGCCGATGCTTTGGCGGCTATATTCGTTTTAGTGCGTGATATCAACAGTGCTATTGCTAATGGCGCTAAAAAGGAAACACTTACCGCTTGTGCTGATTTGTTCGACCAGTTAACAGGTGTTTTGGGTCTTGTTTATAACCGTAAGGAAGAAGTTCTTGATAGTGAGATTGAAGAGCTTATTCAAAAGCGAACAGAGGCCCGCAAGGCAAAGGATTTTAAAACCGCAGACGAAATTCGTGACAAATTGAAAGAAATGGGTATTATTCTTGAAGATACCCCACAAGGCGTAAAATGGAGCAGAGCATAAAAAAAGAGCCTTTGGGCAAGGATTTTTATATTTATGTGAGCGAACATCACACCTTTGGTACTGATGCCGTATTGCTTTCAAACTTTGCAAACGCCCGTAAAAACGATAAAATGGTCGATTTAGGGACGGGGTGCGGTATAATACCGCTTTTGATGCTTCGTGACGGTAATTTACAGTCGGCTGTGGGTGTTGATATAAGCCAAGAAGCAATAGATTTAGCAAATAAAACCAAGGACGATTTAAATCTTTCGAAGTTTCAGGTAATAAACTCAAATCTTACCGATTTAAAGGGCAAGGTGGAGTTTGGATGTCATACTCTTGTGACCTGTAACCCGCCATACAAAGCACCAAATGCCGGGCTTAAAAATCCCGATGATGTAATAAAGGTTGCACGCCACGAAATAGAGTGTACTTTGCGGGACATTATAGAAGTTTCGGCAAAACTTTTGCAAACGGGTGGTAGGCTTTGTATGTGCCACCGCCCTGAAAGATTGTCAGAGCTTATGTCTTTGATGAACGAATGTAAGGTAGAGCCTAAACGGCTTCGTCTTGTTTGTCAGCGTAAAGGAGAAGAGCCTTGGCTTGTGCTTGTAGAAGGCAAACGCTGTGCCAAGATAGGTCTTCGTATAGAGCCTACGCTTTATGTAGAAGAAGACGGAAAGTTTTCAAAAGAAATGCTTAAAATTTACGGAGCTTATAAGGAGGCGTATTTATAATGCAAGGCAAACTTTATGTTGTAGGTACGCCGATTGGAAATCTTTCAGATTTCAGCCCCCGTGCTATCGAAACACTCGAAAAGGCTGATTTTCTGGCAGTTGAAGACACACGTGTTACTGTTAAATTGCTTAATCATTTTGGAATAAAAAAAGAAATGCTCTCTTATTATGAGCATAATAAAGCGAGCAAGGGAAATCTTATTCTATCAAGACTCTTAAACGGCGAAATTTGCGCCTTGGTATCGGATGCGGGTATGCCTGCTATCTCCGATCCGGGCGAAGATCTTGTAAGACTTTGTTATGAAAATAATATCCCCGTCGAAGCAGTTCCGGGTCCTAGCGCTGTAACAACCGCACTAGCAGTATCGGGTATGCCTTCGGGCAGATTTTGCTTTGAAGGTTTTCTTACCACTCAAAAAGCGGGAAGAAAACTTCATTTAGAAGAACTTAAATACGAAAAACGGACAATGATCTTTTATGAAGCTCCGCATAAGCTTCTTGCAACACTTGGCGATATGCTAAAGGTGTTTGGGGAGCGTGATATTGCGGTGGTAAGAGAGCTTACCAAAGTTCACGAAACTGTTTTTCATACAACGTTTAGTCGTGCTTTGGAGTATTATACCGAAAACACTCCGCGCGGAGAATTTGTTCTTATAATAAGCGGTGCAAAAGAAAATAATGTGGAATATACCTTGAACGATGCTGTGGAAATTGCAAAAAAATTGGTGGCTGAAGGCCAGTCAACTTCCCAAGCAGCAAAGGAAGCGGCAAGTATTACAGGAATAAAAAAAGGCGATATTTATAAAACGCTTTTGTCTATTTAAAAGGTGGATTATGGAAAATAATAACGGATTTAAAATTGTTGACGATTTAGAAAACCTTGACTTAATGGAAATTGATGATTCATATAAAAAGGGACGTTATAAAAAGAAAAGACATGGAATAGCAGGATTTTTTCAAAAATTAGGCGGTGCCATTTCACATTGGTGGAAAAGCCTTAAAAAATGGCAAAAAGCTGTATGTATATCTTTGTCTTCGGTAACTGCGGTTGTTTTAGTCGCGCTTATTATCTTTTTGTCGGTGTTTGGGTATAATTATAACAACATCACAGGCGATCCCGACGATTTGGGTTTCCAAAATGTTATAGATAAAAAAATCATAAATATTGCGCTTTTCGGTGTTGATACCCGCAGTACAGAGTCGCTTCAGGGTAATTCTGACAGTATTATGGTTTTGAGTATTGATACTGAAGATAAAACCGTAAAAATTGTTTCGATAATGCGTGACTCTCTGGTTTGCATCGAAAAAAACGGCAAGAAAACCTATAATAAGGTAAACAGCGCTTATGCTACGGGCGGTCCGGAACTTGCTATTAAAACCTTAAACCAAAACTTCGGGCTTGATATTTCTGAATATGCAACCGTTAATTTTTACGGTATGGCGGAAATTGTTGATGCTGTAGGCGGTATTGATGCCGAACTTACTTACGATGAGGTTTCTACAAATCATACCGATGGTCTTAACGGGCTTATAAAGCGTCAGTGTGATATTTTCGGTGTCAGCGCTAAGGACCATTACATCAGAACACCCGGTAAGCATCATTTGAACGGCATTCAGGCAGTTGCCTATTCAAGAATACGAAAATTCAGAAATATTTGGGGCACTACTAATGACTTTGGTAGAACCGACCGTCAGCGTTATGTAATGGAACAGCTTTTTAATAAAGCACTAACCCTTCCAAAATCTCAATATGTTAAGCTTGTAAAGGCTTTGATTCCTTACACAGAAACCTCGCTTTCATATAGTGAAATTATTGATCTGGCAACGAATGTGTTGTTGGAATCGCCCACCTTTGAGCAATCAAGAATGCCGATTAGCGAATATCAGATGAAATCACCAAATATTCCGCGTGTAGGCTCGGTTGTTTATTATGATTTAGAATTTGCAAAAAATGTTTTACACGCATTTTTCTATGATGATATTACCCCCGAAGAGTATGTAAAAGCCAATGGTATCGGTAAAAATGACTGGTACGCACAGCGTTTTGGTTCTTCGGGCAGTTCAGAGCCTACCACAAGCAGTAAAAATGAGCAAACTGAAAGTGATTCGAAGGTTACTGATACCAGTGGAGATTCTTCATCAAGTAACATATCTTCATCAAGCAATATATCTTCATCAAGCAAACCTTCTTCTTCAAGTGAAACACCGTCCTCAAGCGAAGATGAGTCTTCAAGTGAAACTTTGTCCTCAAGTGAAGATGAATCTTCGAGTGAAGAGTCATCGT
The DNA here is from genome assembly GCA_017537195.1 of Clostridia bacterium. Classification (GTDB taxonomy): domain Bacteria; phylum Bacillota; class Clostridia; order Oscillospirales; family Acutalibacteraceae; genus UBA737. The sequence continues at coordinate 1,528 of JAFYLF010000017.1, read as the reverse complement.
CTAGTGATTCTTCAGAAGGCAATGAAGATTTACCTCCTGATGAAGGGGAAGATGATGACTCTTCGGATAATACCACTACACAGTAGGTGAATTATGAAAAAGACTAACTGTGAGAATTGCTCCAACTATGTCTATGATGACGAAATGGATTGCTATTTTTGTGAAGTTAATTTAGACGAGGACGAAATGCATCGCTTTTTAACCTCGCAAACCTTTAATTGCCCGTATTTCAATTTTTATGATGAATACGGCATAGTCAGAAAACAAAATTGAGGTTTAGAATGATTTATGTTTATTTGGTAGCAAGTGTAGTACTTGTACCGTTACTTAATAATTTTTTACCAATATTGCAACAGCCTTATTCGTGGTATTTGGTACCGCTTTTGGTTATCGGCTTCTTTTTAGCATTCGTAATTTTGCACCTCGGGTGGTTTTTGCTGTCATTTGCTTTTGTCAGCTTTAAATCAAGTCAGGATAAGGGTGCTAACTATTACCGTTTTGCTTTAAAAGTGACTCTGCCACTGATAGTATCACTTGCAAGGGTTAAGATAAACCTGAGTGGAATTCCACTGGAAGAAGTGCCAAAAGACCGAAAAATGCTTTTTGTGTGTAACCATCAGCATAATTTCGACCCTGCAATTATATGGTCGGCCTTTCCCGATAATAATATCGGCTTTATTGGTAAAAAGGAAATATATAAAACAATGCCGCTTATCGGTAAAATAATGCACAAGCTTTACGGTTTGCCGATGGATAGGGAAAATAATCGCGAAGCGGTAAAGACCATTATAGGCGCTGTAAAAATTTTGCAAGAAAAAAAGGCTTCAATAGCGGTTTTTCCTGAAGGCTATACAAGTAAAACTTGTGAGCTTTTGCCATTTAGAAACGGCGCATTTAAAATCGCATTAAAAGCAAATGTGCCTATTGTGGTGTGCGCTATTAACGGTACCCGTAAAATACCTAAAAGAATGATTTGGAGTGGTTGCGAGGTCGATTTTTCGATTGTAGATATTTTATATCCGGAAGACTTTCAAGGCATGAGTACCAATGAAATTGGCGACGAAATTCATGCAAAAATGTTTGATGCTTTAGAGAAACTTAAAAACAAATAAAAATAAATGTCAATCTTTAAAAAAAGATTGACATTTTATCTTTGTAAATATATAATAATATGTGCGCAAAAAAGCAAAAGTTCAATGTTGGTGATGCATCGCAAGAGTAAGCTGCGTAGCAGCAGACAAAACAGCTCAATATAATTAAAAATTAAATAACGAGATGTGGCTCAGTTTGGTAGCTTTGAGTTTGACTGCGTCCGGTGGACGAAAAAGGGAAAACGAAAAGGCGCAGTGGTCGAAATGTTTCGGCGCTCCAAGACGAAAAACATTTCGGGAACCACAAGAGTAAGCTGCGTAGCAGCGCGAGAAAACAGCTCAATATAATTAAAAATTAAATAAAATTAAATAACGAGATGTGGCTCAGTTTGGTAGAGCGCTGCGTTCGGGACGCAGAGGCCGCAGGTTCGAATCCT
>JAFYLF010000016.1 GCA_017537195.1 Clostridia bacterium | reverse complement strand
CCAAATCTCCGGCAAGAATATCCATTGCTTTGTGGGTTGGATACATACCATTTCCGAAATAAGCGTGTCCCTCCTCCGAAACCACGTTCGCGGCAATCAATTCGTCCCAAGAAGCTATGAGCTGTGTGAATATGCTTCCCGACTTATAGAGTCCGGGAGCAAGAATTTGCTCCTCAGATCGAGTGTATTGCGAAATATTATCTTGTATTAAAACCTTTTCCATTTCTGTTTTCTCTGTCTTATTTTAATTAAATTTTCGGAATAAAACGTTTTGTAAACCAAACGAATGAAAAGCAGGAATAATCCTGCTTTTCATTACTCGATACCATCGTAAGCCAATCTAATTTCACTAAGCTTATAATAAATTATTGGACGCCCGTCGCAAACTTGATAGTCCTCATCCTCGTATACGAGTTGAAAACCTATCAAACAATCATCTGCAACATCAACAACCTCTCTGATAATGCCAAAAAGACCATTAGGATCCTCGAATTGAAGAACAGGAGAGAAATTCAATTCGCTAATCTGGCAGCTTTTTCTGAACACCCAAAAATGCCAAATCCCGTTTTGCCTTTTCGCTTTAATCATTTCCGCCATGTTTTTGCAATGTTTCATTTCTTGCATTGTATCCCGCCTTTCAAAAAAGTCATTCAATACAAGTGTGACAGAAGCAAAACAGGCTAACTACTTTTATATAAACTTTTTATTAAATTTTTTTGACTGTCTCGAGTTTTGTGACTGTGCCCTTTACAAATAGAACGTTAAATACTTATTCGCAAAGGGCGACAGAGTCACATCTTAGTGCTTAAAAAATTCATTTCCTTTTCCTCCACGTTTTATTCAAAAAATTACAAGCATTACGTGATTGCGCTTTTCACTTTAAGCGTCTATTGATTTACGGGAAATCGGGTCTCATCGTGCATAATATATATAACGTGAATGGAGACGCGCATCGCGTAAAACGTTAAGCACTTCTCTGTGCAAACGTTACCACGTCGTTGCCTTGTGATTAGATTATAACTTGGTTGAGAATGAAAATCAACACCCAAATTTGACGCTTTGCCACCCAAAATTTGCAAGTTTTAATGCCTAAAATTTCATTCAAGAAAGGACAAAATTAGTATATGTATAAGCAAACACCTTACCCTAATGGCGCTGAACAATGGTTAATTACTCTTATTGACCTCAAAAACAAGGTAGAAATGACCGTCAAACAAATCTCTGAACAGGAAAATTTGGCGGAAAAGTCCGTTTCTAACGTATTTTTAGGCAAGTCCAAGAATCCCGGCGTTGACCTTATTCGTAGAATTATCCACACCCTTGGCGGTAGTTGGCGCGAAATATTTGGCGAAAGTGACGCCGTTATTGGTAGCCAGGACTTGGCCACATTACAAGCCGAGGTAGATAGACTTACTTCCGAGAACGAGCTTCTTACAAGTGCTTTAAATATAAAAGAACTCGACCTTACAGTTGAAAAGAACAAAGTGTCGACTCTTGAAAATGAAATCCAACT
>JAFYLF010000015.1 GCA_017537195.1 Clostridia bacterium | reverse complement strand
GGAGCATTTCTTGAAGCAATCAAGGCATCAACGACCGAAATGGACGAGTGCGACGTTGTTGTTCCCGTTAATAAGGTTGACGAATTTATAAAATTCACCCATACTCTTGCTGACGAATTTAACGTTCGTATTCCCAGCTTCGGGCACGCAGGCGACGGAAACCTTCACGTTTATATCTGCCGTGATGAGCTTTCGGAAGAGGCGTGGAAAACAACTCTTGAAGCAATTTTCGACCGTATGTATAACAAAGCCGAGGAAATCGGCGGACTCGTTTCAGGTGAGCACGGAATCGGATATGCTAAAAAAGAATATCTCAAAAATTTATACGGAGATACTCCTGTTTCTATTATGCGCGGCATAAAAGCTGTGTTTGACGAGAAAAATATTTTAAATCCCGGAAAAATCATGCAGTAACCGGAGGGCAAAATGGAGCAAAACAGTTTTCTGAAAGGGATTCGCGATGGGATACCTATTTGTCTTGTCTATTTATCGGTATCGTTTGCTTTCGGAATTTTTTCGGTTGAAATCGGACTTTCAATACTTGAAACACTTTTGATTTCTATGGCAAATGTTACCTCGGCAGGGCAACTTGCCGGCGTTCCAATAATTTGCAGCGGTGGCGGACTTTTACAGATGGCGATATCTCAAATTGTTATAAACTTAAGATATGCTTTGATGGGAGTGTCGCTTTCGCAAAAGTTTTCGCCGGGAATTAAAATGATTGACCGGTTTTTGATTTCCTTTGTAAATACCGATGAGGTTTTTGCAGTTGCATCGTCAAATGAAGGACAGGTTGGCAAAAAATATATGTATGGGCTTATCTTGACGCCTTATCTTGGCTGGAGCATCGGTACTTTAATTGGTGCGGTTGCGGGCAACATATTACCTGCAATTGTAATTTCGTCGCTTGGGGTTGCAATTTACGGAATGTTTATAGCAATTGTTGTGCCGATTGCAAAAGAAAGCAGGACGGTTGCGCTTTGTTCAATATGTGCAGTAGTACTTGGATGCGCATTTAAATATGTTCCGTTTCTTAAAGGAGTGCCACAAGGTTTTGTTATAATTATTTGTGCGGCTCTGGCAAGTTTATTCTTTGCGGCAATAGCGCCAATTCCCGTTAAGGAGGAGGCAAAATGATAAAAGAAGGATTTTTTATTTATCTTGCTGTTATGGCAGGGGTAACTTATCTTATAAGAATGTTACCGCTTACGCTTATAAAGAAGAAAATTCAAAACAGATTTTTGCTTTCTTTTCTTTACTACATACCATATGCGGTTTTAAGCGTTATGACAATTCCGGCAATATTTTACGCGACAGGAAATACGATTACTGCGTGGGCGGGATTTATAGTAGCAATGATTCTCGCTTATATGGGGAAAAGTCTTGTTACTGTTGCGGCGTTTTCCTGTGTGGCAGTTTTAATATTTGAAATTATTTTATAATAAAAAACTCTCAAAACTTTTGTTTTGAGAGTTTTTGTTATATTATTTTTTCCACGCATACGGCGAGAATAATATAAGAAGAGG
>JAFYLF010000014.1 GCA_017537195.1 Clostridia bacterium | reverse complement strand
GTTAAAAGCTGTTGCCATTTTTTATTGTAATCGTAAAGTCTCATTAATATCTTCTCCTGAATTCAATTTGCTCATTTTTATTATTTTGATACAATTGTATTATATTCGCAATTTGTCTGTTTGTCAAGCGCAATTTAATCAATTTTATAAAAATGATTAAATTAAAATTGCAATTTTCTCATTACAGAGTAAAAAACCTCGGCAGATATTGGATGTCTTCCAATTTTAGCCGAGGTTTTGTGTTATTTCTTAAAGAACTTTTGCAGGAGTTTGAGGTGCTTATCTGACATATTTGTTATAGTGTAGGCGTGGGAGCAATAGAAGTCGATGAGCCAGAGTTTTGGGATGATTTTTGTAGTTTGGGTTTGGACGGACTTGAGGTGACCTTGGCGGAGCCAGCGGTTTACAACGTTATCGGTATAGCCTGTGGTGGCGATGACCTGCGGTACGGTAAGCACATCCGGAATGTTTTCGCATTCCTTTTCAAGCCACGTGCGGAAATCAATAGGTAGAGAAGACGGAAATCCTGTTTTACGCTGTCGAGGTTTAATGTGTTTTACCGCTGAAAACTCTCCGCAGGGAAATACATACTTTTCGGGACATCTTTGAGAGTCCTCAATAAACTCAATCAAATCGCTTTTTAAAACTGTATACTTCCGCAATTTCTTTCCGCTGTTTTTACATTTTATATATCCATTATTAAGCATCCAGGCGCACTTGCGTTTGCTGATGTGCAGGGCGCAACGAACTTGTTCGCCCGATAACACTTGAGGTAAATTGCTTAACATTTCTTATCACCTTTGATTGTATACCGCTTACCGATATCGTTTGTCGTCCGTACGAGGTAATCTATGAGGGCGTCCTTGGTGAAAATGTAACCGCCTTTGTAGATGTAGGATTCTAATTCGCCGTTTTGAAGTGCGGCGTAGATTGTGTTCTTGCCGACAGGCGACCATCGGGCCGCTTTCATTGGAGTTAAGATATCAGGGCATTTTTTTAACATCTTTTCATATGATTCTCTTTGTTTTTCTTGGTTCATTTTTTATTCTCCTTTGTTGATTTTTTGCCCAAGTTTACACAAAGAATATCACAAGGAACACGAAAGTCCAGCAAAATCATTGCGAGCTCAATATTTAATAATACTTATTCAAAAATCAGCTACCTGCAAAATGAATAATTGGCGTTTAACGAGGGTAAAATATAAAAGAAATCAATTTATACCCCCTTAACTTGACATTAACTAACGATATGTTATAATTTCGTTGTCCATAAGAGAGGAGCACCGGAGATGAATCAAAAGGTTTACACAAGACAATATTACATTGATAAAATACGAGGATTTTACCATAGTGACTTAATAAAAGTTGTTACAGGTATCCGACGCTGCGGCAAATCATTCTTTCTGCTTTCCGTTATGGAAGATCTAAAAAAATCGGGTGTAAATGAAAAAGATATTATTTATCTTAATCTTGACAAGCGCGGTTACAGAAAGATTAAAACCCCCGATGCTTTGGAAGAAGCCATTGAAAAGCTGATTACGGATGATGATTTTAAATATCTGTTTATTGATGAAGTTCAAAATGTAGTCGGCTTTGAAGAAGTTGTCAACGGTTTCAGGGAGGATGGAAACTTCTCTATTTTCATCACGGGCTCAAACTCTTATCTGTTAAGCGGTGAACTTTCCACTAAACTCACAGGCCGATATATTGAAGTTGAAATGTTTACCCTTAACTTCCGTGAGTATTTGGAAATGAAAGCGTTTCTCGGCAAGGAAATTAATACTAATAAAACGGCAGAATTTAACGAATATCTCCGTTTCGGCGGTTTCCCAAAAACACTTGAATTTGATGAACCCGCTGACAAAGACACCTATATTGCCGACGTTATAAAGCAGAT
>JAFYLF010000120.1 GCA_017537195.1 Clostridia bacterium | reverse complement strand
TAAATCAATCATGCTTTTTAAAATGCAAAGCGGTAATGGTCGGAGAAGATACCGCTATTTCACAAATAATAAAAATGGTAAGCGATGCCGCCGCAACCAAAGCGCCAATAGCTAAAATTGCCGACAAGGTTTCGGGAATTTTTGTTCCCACAGTAATTGCTATTGCCATAATAACAACTATTGTTTGGCTTTTGCTCGGTCAAACTATAGGCTATGCCTTAGCACGAGGGATTTCGGTTTTAGTTATCAGTTGCCCCTGTGCTTTAGGTCTTGCCACACCGGTGGCGATAATGGTCGGCAATGGCAAGGGTGCTAAAAACGGTATTTTGTTTAAAAATGCAATTTCGCTTGAGCAGGTGGGCAAAGCACATATTGTCGCACTGGATAAAACCGGAACCATTACAAAAGGCAAACTAAGTGTTACTGATATTTTGCCCTATGAAATTTCACAGCAAGAACTTCTAACATTTGCCTATTCACTTGAAAAGCAAAGCGAACACCCGCTTTCTAAAGCGGTTATTAAAAAAGCGCAAGAGCTTAACATCACACCAAATCCTGTAACCGAATTTGAGGCGGTTGCAGGTAATGGTCTTAAAGCCTTGTGCGGTAATGATATTTTAAAGGGCGGTAATATTTCGTTTATCGGAGAATGTGTTCCAAAAGAGGTAATAAGCCAAGCTGAAGCCTACGCCGAAGAAGGCAAAACTCCCCTGTTCTTCACCAAAAATGATAAATTTTGCGGTATAGTCGCAGTTGCGGACACCGTTAAGCCCGAAAGTGATATAGCAATTAAGGAATTAAAAAATATGGGACTACGGGTTGTGATGATTACAGGCGACAATAACCGTACAGCAAATGCCCTTGGAAACCAAATAGGCGTGGATGAAGTCTTCGCCGAAGTTTTACCTGACGGTAAGGAAAAAATTATATCCTCACTTAAATCGGGCGGTAAGGTTATAATGGTGGGCGACGGCATAAACGATGCTCCCGCTCTTACAAGCGCAGATATTGGAATTGCAATCGGTACCGGCACTGATGTCGCAATAGATACGGCAGATATTGTGCTTATGAAAAATAGCCTTTTAGATGTTGCGGCGGCAATCAGGCTATCAAGAGCCACCATTAAAAACATTCATGAGAATTTATTTTGGGCGTTTGTTTACAACTGTTTAGGCATACCTTTAGCGGCAGGAGTTTTCATTTCAATTTTTGGTTGGCAGTTAAACCCAATGTTTGGCGCCGCCGCAATGAGCCTTTCTTCATTCTGCGTTGTATCAAATGCGTTAAGACTTAACTTTGCAAAAATATATGACAATAATAAGGATAAAAAAACCAGACACAAGGAGAAAAAATTTATGACATACAAAACCACACTTAAAATTGAAGGTATGATGTGTCCACACTGCGAAGCCCGTGTAAAATCCGCTTTAGAGGGGTTAGATAACATTATATATGTCACAGTAAGCCACAAGGAAGGCACCGCCATTATTGAAAGTAAAAAAGAAATGACAGAAACTCTCAAAGAAACTGTTGAAGCGCAAGGATATAAAGTTTTAGAAATTATATGAAAAAAATCCCGTTGCACTGCAACGGGATTTTTTTATAGTTTATCAGCAATATCAAAAATCAATTTCTGGGTTTTTTCCCAACCAAGACACGGATCGGTAATCGACTTGCCGAAGATGTGCTCTTCCGCTTTACAAGCGCCGTCTTCAATATAACTTTCAATCATAAGTCCTTTTACAAGGCATTTGATATCGTCATTATGATTACGGCTGTGAATAACCTCTTTCGCAATACGAATCTGTTCCAAATACTGCTTACCGGAGTTTGCATGGTTAGTATCAACTATAACCGACGGATTTACAAGACTCGTCTTTGCATAAAGCTCGTTTAATGTAACAAGGTCTTCGTAGTGGTAATTAGAAACATTCTTACCTGCAAAATCAACATATCCACGCAAAATCGCATGGGTTAAAGGATTGCCGCTACTTGTAACCTCCCAACCTCTATAAAGGAAAGTGTGACTCGCTTGCCCTGCTTTTATTGAGTTCATCATAACAGAAAGGTCACCGCTTGTTGGATTTTTCATACCCACAGGCTCTTCGATACCGCTACCCGTAAGGCGGTGCTGTTGGTTTTCAGCTGAACGAGCGCCAACTGCCACGTATGCCAGTAAGTCCGAAAGATAACGGTGATTTTCGGGGTATAGCATTTCGTCAGCACAGGTAAATCCGTAATCACGAAGCGCCGATAAATGCAAATCACGGATTGATACAATACCCTTAAGCATATCGGGTGCGGTTTCAGGGTCGGGTTGGTGTAACATACCCTTATATCCTTCACCTGTGGTACGCGGTTTATTGGTATAAATTCTCGGAACAATAATTATCTTATCCTTAACCTTATCTTCCACAAGACGCAAGCGTGAAATATATTCAAGCACAGGGTCCTTATGGTCGGCAGAGCAAGGGCCGATTATAAGGATAAATTTATCCGATTCTCCCGTAAATACCGCCTTAATTTCTTCTGCCCTTGCCTTTTTTACCTTTTCCATTTCGGCGTTCAAAGGATACTGTTCCTTAATTTCCTTTGGGATAGGTAATTTTCTTTTGAAATTCATACTCATTTCAATCACACTTTCTTATTGAATTCTCGGCGGCGCTTAGTAGAGAGTTGCATCATTTCACGCATTCCTTTGCGGTCGTCGTTGTTTATAAAATCATAAAGTTTATCAAATGTTTCACGGTAAATATCCATCTGTTCGAGTAAAACTTGTTTGTTGGATAAAAACAGTTCGCTCCACATTTCGTCGTTAATATTTGCAATTCGGGTTAAATCCCTGAAAGAGTCACCGGTGTATTCCACAAGGTCAGGATCGTCATTAGCGCACATAAGAGAAATTGCAATACAGTGGGTCAACTGTGAAAGAAAGGCTATCATTCTATCGTGCTTTTCAACTGACAAAACCGCCACTTTTGCGAACCCCAAAAGTTCACCCAGATTAGCACAAAGTTCTATTGCCTCTTTAGTGTTTTTCTTTGTAGGTACAACCAAATAGTTTGCACCTTTGAAGATGCCGTCGTCACTGTTTTCCACACCTGATACTTCCTTACCTGCCATTGGGTGCGCCGCAATATATTCTACATCACTTCGCAAAATACTTTGTATTTCGTCAACAATACAGCCTTTAACACCCGTAACATCAGTAAGCACAGCACCGCTTTTAAAATACTGCTGATTTTCTTTAATCCAAGTTTTAAAAATGTGGGGATAAAGAGCAAAAACAACTAAGTCCGCTTTGCCGATAATATCAGGCTCTATTTGGGTTGTACCATAATCGATTATGCCGTTTTGCATAGCATAATCTACGGAAGACTGGTCCTTTGTTATAGCGTTAACTTCAAAACCTAACTTCTTAAGTCCTTTAGCGTAACTACCACCCAAAAGGCCTAAACCTACAATCAAAATATTTATCTTTTTAATCAGTTTCATTTACATCAATACCTATTTTGCTAATTTGTTTATAAAAATCGGGATAGCTTTTCGCCACAGTCTCTGCTTTTTCAATTTTTCCACCCGTAAAGCTTAAAAGAAGTGTCAAAGCCATCGCAATTCGGTGGTCATTGTGAGAGCTTAAAGTAGTTTCCGGTTTTTTAATTTTTCCACCGTTTACAATTACACTATTTTCTAAAACTTCCACTTCTATTCCGAACTTAGAAAGTTCTTCTTTCATAGCATTTGCGCGGTCGCTTTCCTTAATTTTAAGGCGCTTTGTTCCTGTAAATTCCGCACCGCCGAAAACAGCAGACACCGCAAATAAAACAGGTGCCAAATCAGGACAATCTGATAAATCAAACTGTTTTTCCCCGCTTCTGAGCCCCTCAAAAATTTCTTTGTATACACGGTCACCTTGGAGAGTGTCGGGATTTAATCCCATCACATTTACTTCCCCTCCAAGATAATTAAAAGCTTCTAAAAAAGCGGCGTTAGAACAGTCACCCTCGACTGTGTAATTATTATTTTGATAAGCCTTATTGCCTTTTATATAAAAGGTATTTTCCTTACGCTCAATTTCAATACCGAAACTTTGCAAAGCCGAAAGGGTTAAATCGATATACGATGCGCTTTCAAATTTGCCTTTTACGATAATCGAACTATCATCGGATAACAACGGCAACACAAAAAGCAAACCGCTTATAAATTGGCTTGATACATCTCCTGCCACTTCATATTTCCCACTCTGAAGTTTTCCGCAAACTTTTACAAAATCTTCGCCTTTTTGGAATAAAATTCCTTGTTCTTTTGCAATTTCTTCAAAAATAACAAGTGGTCTTTCGAAAAGTCTTTTCGCGCCCTTAAGGGTTACAGTTTTACCGCAAGCCATACACAAAGGCAATAAAAACCGAAGCGTACTTCCGCTCTCAAAACAGTCTATCACAATATTTTCGGGGATATTTTCTAATTTAAGACCGCCGATTTTGACTGTGTCACCGCAAATTTCAATATAAGCGCCAAGACCTTTAAGGCAACCGAGCGTCGCTTCAATATCCTTTGAAAAAGCAATGTTTTTAACAACACTTCTATCACTTAATGCGCCGCAAATAAGCGCTCTGTGAGCCATACTTTTAGACGGCGGCACCGTTATTTCACCCTTTGCTTTAGAAGCATTAACTGTTACTGTCATTTTCATTCTCCAAAAGCAAATCAATCGCCTTTAAATATCCGTCAAATCCAAGACCAGAAACCGTCGCAAAGCAATACTCTCTCACAAAACTTATTTGGCGGTAATCTTCACGCTTGGAAACATCTGAAATATGCACTTCAACAGAGGGTATTCCCACCGATTTTAAAGCATCAAGCAAGGCAATGCTCGTGTGAGTGTAAGCGGCAGGGTTTATCACAATTCCGTTATACTCACTATATGCATCCTGAATTTCATCAACCAAATCACCCTCGTGATTAGACTGAAAAATATCAACCTTTATACGCTTTTCTTTAGCATAAGCCTCAATCAAATCGCACAAGTCTTCATAGGTTTTATCACCGTAGATTTCGGGCTCACGAATGCCTAACATATTAAGATTAGGTCCGTTCAAAACCAAAATTTTCATTTTAAAAAATCCTCCTTGATGCTATTTACCGCATCGCCGGGTGTTGTATTTACAGTTATTTGCTTGTCGCAACAATCACAGTAAATCCCGTATCTTTCATTGTATCTTTTTTTAAGCATTTCTTTATCCCGAGAAAGCGGTCGGTCGTCGGTTGCAACTAAACTTTCAAGCGGTCGGTCAAGAAAATAGATTTTACCGTTAAGTTTTAATAAATCTACATTCTTTCCATTTAAAACCGCTCCGCCACCTGTCGCTATAACCTTGCCTTGTAAGGAAGCGACTTCTTTTATAACTTCACTTTCTATCACGCGAAAACCGCTCTCACCTTTTTCTTCAAAAATGGCGGTTATATCGCCGTAATTACTCTTTATAATATCATCAGTATCAATAAACTCTCTGCCAAGTTCTTCTGCTAAAAATTTTCCGACAGTAGTCTTACCGCTAGAGGGCATACCGATTAACACAATATTCTGCTTATCATTTAAAATCTCGTTATAAATGCTATCGATTTTCTCGGTTTCAATTTTTATATCTTTAAACTTTTCCGCTGCAAACACCGCTTGACCGACGAGCATATAAAGTCCGCCACAAGCGGTAATCCCACGCTTTTTTGCCTGTAATACAAGTGCCGAACAAATCGGATTGTAAATTACATCAAAAACACCCTCAAGTTTAGGGTAAGATGAAATATCAATGATTTGATTTTCAATATTCGGGTGCATACCAACAGGGGTCGTATTGATAATGACCTGTGTGTCGGTCATTCGACCTGCTTCATCGTAGTTTACAGTTCCCTCGGTTTGCTTTCTAGAAACTCTTAATGCTCTTTTACAACCAAGGTCAACTGCGACTGCTAATGCCGTTTTGGAAGTAGCGCCGTCACCTAAAATAAGGACATTCTTGCCTAAAAGGCAAACCCCTGATTTTTCAATCATTCCTTTAAGTCCCAAATAATCGGTATTATATCCGCAAAGCTTACCGCCGTTATTTACTATCACATTAACTGCGCCGATTTTTCGTGCTACCTCGCTTACAAAATCAAGATGCGGAATCACCGTTTGCTTATAAGGTATTGTAACATTTATTGCCTTAAAATCTCGCTTCTCTAAAAATGTTGCAACCTCATCGTGCTTTAACTCTTTTAGGTCATATTTTAAGCCAAAATATTTAGTATGAATTTCC
>JAFYLF010000119.1 GCA_017537195.1 Clostridia bacterium | reverse complement strand
GACATATTATATCATAAAAGCTTTAATTTTTCCACCTAATACTATTTAGAATTTAGTTCAAACCCTCCCAGAAAGCTGTTTTAGTTAGAGAATGTCTATGAAAATCAACTATGAAAATTCGCATAGAAAAAGTCCGAAACCGTTATGGTTTCGGACTTTTCTGCCCCTAATCTCAAATCGGTTCGCATTGTTGGCAAGTTGCACCGATTTAGATATCGTGAGTTTTGGGAAAATATATTTTCTAATCGTATTTAAACTCGTTTTGTATTGGTTCACTAAATTCAAAACGAATAATTTTTAATCCAAAATATTCCTCCAATTGCTCTTCTGTAAGAACCGTACGTTCCCATTCTTGTACTTTTTCATCGATTTGATACTTCTCGTGATAGTAAAAACAAGGCTTACTTATTTCATAATAATCAGATTCTCCCATATAATAATCGCCTCTACCACAGCTTAACATAAGTTGCGATTCATTATTAATTCTTGAATTAACAAGAACCGATTTTGAATTAGTTTCTTTTAATATCAACTTATTGGCGGTGATTCCATCAGAAAATTTGAATTTTTCGGTCCACATTCTTGGTTGAACAAACCAGGCAGATCCGTCATACCCATCAAAATTACATACAACTGTATCCTCGTAAATATAGGTTTCACCATTAAGTGTGAACTCAACATAAAACGGAAAATCACCCTCTGTTATTTTAGGAGGTGCTTCAGTTTTATGAGAAAAAAAGCAACCCGAAAAACTCAAAGAAATTGCAATAACTAACACAAAACAAAGAAACTTTTTCATAGTAACTCTCCTTGATTTATTCCGTTGATTACATTATATCAAAATTAGTTCCCACCTGCAATAGTTTTAGTTCAAGTCCTCCCCAAAAGCCGTTTTGGGCGGAGGATATCTATGAAATTTAACTACGAAAAATTGCATAGAAAAAGTCCGAAACCGTTGTGGTTTCGGACTTTTCTGCGCCGAAGCTTAAATCGGTGCGCATTGTTGGCAAGTTGCGCCGATTTAGATATCTACCATTCAAGTTCTAAATAGTAAGGCTGGTCAGCGCCGTTTTCAAGACTGTCGCAATAAATATATCGTACAATATTGGCCTTATCGTTATACGCAAAAATAATGTAATCATAATTATCGGTTGCTTTCTTAAAAGGCTCATCACCGCTATATAGTATCAGGCAATGATAGTCACCTTTCATAAGTTCTGCAAACTTATAATTGTATGTTTTATTTTCTATATTTTTTGAAAATACAGCAGCAGCTCGTTTTACCTCTTTGGTGTATTCATCTTCATTCAACGGCCACTCGGCATATATATCGTAAGTGTAGTCGAATCCTTGGTGGTAGTGATAATAATAATGCGAATCCAAATAAACCGCTTTATAACTTCCGTCTGCTTGTTTTACATTTTCAAAATAATGCGGCCAATTTGGGAACAGCTCTTGGAACACCACATTTCTGTTAGCAAGGCAGTCGGCATCAAAATCACGATAATTTCTAAAATCAGTCGTTTCCGATCTTGATACAATCCCGAACGACATAAAAAAGCTTATAGGTATACTCAAAACACAAAAAACAAGTAGAATTCGTAGCGCAATCTTTTTCCATTTCAGCTTTGTTTTTGATACAATCAATACCGCTATGGACGGCAAGAAAGAAACAATAGTCAATGCAATCATTATAGGTTCAAAAACGGGATAATGATAATCATTAATACTAATTGTCACTACTAATAGACTTAGTACAATCGGTAACCAAACAATCGCAAAAATAACTATTGTTTTTAAGATGGGCAATACCGTTTTTACAATGTCGGGTTTAATGGTTTCCTTATGAGCGGGCAAGTTCAAAGAAGCCCTTGACAATTCTTCGGCAAGTTCTGCGACCGTATAAGTTTTTTCAGTCCCAATTTGTGATAACACCGAGAGTTTATTTTGCCCATCTAAAACGGCTTGCGCAATTCTCTCCCTAACATTAGAAAGGATTTCTTTGCTTGTTTCTGCATCATTGATAACCGATTTAATTTCTTCCAAAGTGAAATCAAATTTGCGCAAAACAGCGATATCATTTAAGTCTTTAATATCCTTTTCGGAAAAGTTATAGGTTTTACGGCCTAAATAATTTTCGACGTACAAGGGAGATATCAATTTTTCTTCAATATAGTAGCGAATTGTGCGATCGGTAAGGCCGGTCAATTCGCATACTGACTTTATTTTCATATAAACACCTCCATTTACACCGAAATTATAGTTTTTTACGTTGGGTAAAAGTCAATATCTTTTTATAAATTGTAGCAGAATTTTACGTTTTTATCAAGATAAGTAGTTCAATTTCTCCCCGAAAGCTGTTTTGGGCAGAGGAAAGGTGCGGGTGTCTGGCGGACACCTTTGCGAAGCAAAAGCACCGACCGAGGCGGCAGCCGAGACCCGACCATTGGTCGCCCGCTATTATACGTCGAAGCCCTCGGCACGGATACCTT
>JAFYLF010000118.1 GCA_017537195.1 Clostridia bacterium | reverse complement strand
ATCTACCCCGACATCCTGGAGTCCATCAAGGCTGCCGAGGGCAAAAAGGCCGTTAAGTCCCACCACAACGTGGGCGGTCTGCCGGAGGACCTGCAGTTCGAGCTGGTAGAGCCCATCAAGTTGCTGTTTAAGGACGAGGTCCGTGTAGTGGGCGAGGCTCTGGGTCTGCCCCACGCTATGGTGTATCGTCAGCCGTTCCCCGGCCCCGGTTTGGGCGTTCGTTGCCTGGGTGCCATCACCCGCGATCGTCTCCATGCTCTGCGTGAGGCCGACGCCATCCTCCGGGAGGAGTTTGATATCTGCGGCCTGAATGAGAAGGTGTGGCAGTATTTCGTGGTTGTGCCGGACATCAAGTCTGTTGGTGTTAAGGACGAGAGCCGTTACGAGGGCTGGCCGGCCATCATTCGTGCGGTGAACACCACCGACGCTATGAGCGCCACCGTTGAGGAGATTCCCTATCCCGTTCTGCATAAGATCGTGGCCCGTATCACCAGCGAGGTTGAGGGTATCAACCGTGTGCTGATGGACCTGACCCCGAAGCCGGTGGGCACCATCGAGTGGGAATAATTTTGAAGGTATAAGAAACCCTGTATTTATGCGGGTTTGCGGTTCTTCAAAGCACAATTTGATAGCAAAATGATAGCAGACCGCAAAACGACTTTATTCTAAAAAGTCCAAACGGTTTGCAAGTAGATTATCTTAAATGCAAAAAGCGTTACTGATTTTTGTAGTCAGTAACGCTTTTCTTATGCTTATTTTCAGTCTATATCATTCTAAAAATTTGATAGCGACTGTTGATAGCAAAATGATAGCAAAAATCAGAACACCTTATGTAAATAGGATAATCTACGGAAAAAACTATTAAATTGTAGCAAAGCGCTTAAACAAAATTATTTAATGCACTTTTTCATCTTAAGAATTTGAATAATTTTGAAGTCCCGACAAACCCTTTGTTTATGCAGACTTGTGAGAGCTAAATTAAAGATTTGATAGCAAAATGATAGCCAACTTAGAAACATCTTTATTCCAAAAAGGTCCGAGTGGCTTGGTAATAGATTATCTTAAACGCAAAGGCGTTACTGATTTTTGTAATCGGTAACGCCTTTTTCTTTTGCCTATTTTTTCTTGATTGGGTAATTATAACGCCAATCATCGTATTCGCTTTTTGTAATTTCGCCGCATTTCAGTTTTTGGGCTTGCTCTTTCCAAGCAGATAGCATTTCAAACATTATAATGTAATTTGCACCGGTATCCTTATCCAAATGCAGACAGGGTTCGCCATCTATTTCGGTGATTTTGATTCCATACATATCCTCAAGAGCAAATAACGTATGCATCAATCCGTTGTAGCTATCTATATTCGGCACAGTTAAAGCATCTGTTGATACTCCAAAAGCCTCTGCAAGGTCACGGGTTAATTCGGCTTTTGGAGTGCGTGAACCCGACTCATACTGAGCCATACGAATGTCTGCCGTCTTTTCCGGAAATCCCACTTTAATACCGAGATATTTTAAAGTCATTCCACTTAAATTTCTAAAAAATCGAATTCGTTCGCTAATCGCCATAATGAGCACCTCATTGTTAAACTCTGTATTAAGTATAGCAAATTTGTTTAGTGTCGTCAATGTTTTTAAAATTTTCTCGAAAATAACTCAACTTTTGGCTCTTCTCGATGCCTACCACTTGAGAGGATAAAAAATAATTTCGCCTTTTCGAGAAAAAAGTTCCCAACTGATTAGTGGGGGATAAAAAAGTTTCGTTCATAATAGTATTTTGCGTGCGGTATAAAGGTGAGGTTTTTTTGATTTTGTGTTTAGTTTTGGCTCTTTTCGTTGCCTACCACTTGAGGGGATAAAAAATAATTACGGAAATTTTTAAAAAATTTTGGGTCAAAATTGATTTTTTCGTTATCTATAAGGTTGAGGGGTAATTTTTTTAATTAAAACCCGAACAAAATGGCATTTTCGATGCCTACCAATTAGAGGGGTAAAAAAGTTTGGACCAAGATTGATTTT
>JAFYLF010000117.1 GCA_017537195.1 Clostridia bacterium | reverse complement strand
GTCATACCAAGCTTTTTGCCAACGATACCTTTTTGCATTGTTTTTTCCTCCTTTGGTTATTGGTTGGGATTCCCCAACGTGACCGTAAGTGCATAATCGACTACCTTAATATATATTAAAGCTTGATTTCGATTTCTACACCGGCGGGGAGCTCAAGACCAGTTAAAGCTTCAACAGTTTTGTTGGAAGGTCTGATAACATCGATGAGCCTTTTGTGTGTTCTCATTTCGAACTGTTCACGGCTGTCTTTATATTTGTGTACAGCGCGGATGATGGTTACGATTTCCTTTTCGGTGGGTAGCGGTACGGGACCTGATACTCTTGCACCTGTACGTTTAGCGGTTTCTACAATTTTCTCTGCAGACTGGTCTACAAGCGCGTGGTCGTAACCCTTAATTCGAATTCGAATTTTTTCTTTCACTGCCATGTGAAATTCGCCTCCTTAAATAGTTGGCGGGCAAAACTTACACCGTGCCGTGTTTTTCTTCACTGCACAATATAAAACCGGATTGCTGGGGTCACAGTCAATTCCGGACGGCAAATCGCTTTGCCGCTGCACACAAGGTCGCAAGTTTCCTTATGTACTCCTAATTCTTTCGCCCGGTTTAAAATCGGACATACTCCGCAGAAATTTCCCCGATCAGGTCGGGCCACCTCCTGCATCAACGCATGTTTGTACGCATAATTTCACAGCGTACCTTGGTATCATAACATATAACGTTATAAAAATCAAGCGTTTTTTCAAAAAAATTTCAACATTTTTTCGCATAAATAGAGCCTTTACAAGATATTGTGTTGTGTGGAAAACCGCAACACAAATATAGTATTTTTTCAAAATAAAAAAATTTTAAAATTTAGACAAACTTCTATCATTTTTTCTCTCTCGATAGAATATAATTTTATTGAACGTTAAAATGAAAGGTGACAGAATAATGAACGGTTTTTATCCCGAAGGAAAAATTTACAAGCAACCCGAAAACAAAAAATGTATGAGCAGTCTTTCTGCTTTAGCAGACGCACAAGTAAGAGAAACGGTGCTGGAAGCACCTGTTATTATGTGCGACACCGAACACAACCTTATAGTTGACCTTGGCTGTGTTCGTGGAATTATCCCCCGAAGCGAAGGTGCGGTGGGGATTGACACCGGCTCCACCCGTGATATCGCCCTCATATCCCGTGTAGGCAGAACGGTCTGCTTCGTAGTAACCGCCTTTAAGACAGACGGTAACGGAAAAACACACGCCATACTCTCCCGCAAACGTGCGCAGGAATTATGCCGTGAATATATGTTGAATTCTCTCGAAAACGGAGATATCATAGATGCGAAAATCACGCATTTAGAATCTTTTGGTGCTTTTTGCGATATTGGTTGCGGAAATATAGCCCTTTTGCCTATTGACGCCATCTCGGTTTCACGCATATCCCACCCCAAAGACCGCTTCCAAGTTGGTGACGATATAAAGGCTATTATTAAATCGGTAAGCGACGACGGAAAAATAACACTTTCTCACAAAGAACTTTTAGGCACTTGGGAAGAAAACGCTTGTGAGTTTTCAGCAGGGCAGACGGTGACAGGTGTTATACGAAGTGTTGAAGACTACGGCGTGTTTGTAGAAATCACTCCCAACCTTGCAGGTCTTGCCGAACCGAAAGAAAATGTCAAAGTCGGCCAACAGGCAAGTGTCTATATAAAAAGCATTTTGCGGGATAAAATGAAGATTAAACTTATTATTATTGACAGCTTTGATTCAAATTATTCGCCCGAAATCAAATATTTTCTCCCCGAAGAGAGAATTACCGAATGGGATTACTCCCCCAAAAACTGCTATAAACGAATCACTACAAAATTTTGCGGGTAATATATTTATATAAGGTATAAGAAAAGCCTTCCTTATAATTAAGGAAGGCGATTTTCATTTTTACTTGCAAAATTCTTCTACATAATCCGCAATTGCATTTTTAATAATTTCAACCGCTTTTTCTCTGCCCATAACCTCGTTAACCGCTGTTTGTTTGTTTTCAAGGTTTTTATAGACTGTAAAGAAATGGCTCATTTCATCAAATATATGACTTGGTAACTCGGAAATATCGTTGTAATGATTATATGTTGGGTCATTACTCGGCACCGCAATAATCTTTTCGTCACCCTGACCGTTATCCACCATAGAAATAACGCCAATCGGTTTTGCCTTAACCAAGGTCATAGGTTCAAGTGTCTGGGCGCACAAAAGCAATACATCAAGCGGGTCTTTATCGTCCCCGTATGTACGGGGGATAAACCCATAGTTTGCAGGGTAGTGAGTTGATGTGTAAAGAATACGGTCAAGCATTAAATAACCCGTTTCTTTATCAAGCTCGTACTTTTTCTTGCTTCCCTTTGGAATTTCAATAACACACATAAATTCTTCGGGGGTTATTCTTTTTGGTGAAATATCGTGCCAGATATTAGACATATAAAAGCTCCTTTTAAAATTCAAATAATTCTGTGCTGAAATATCTTTCTCCCGTATCAGGAAGAACAGTTACAACAGTTTTTCCTTCTCCCAATTCCTTTGCCATACGAAGCGCTGCCGCAACGTTCGTACCGCTTGAAATACCGCAAAGAATACCCTCCTCACGAATAAGTCGCTTGGAAGTTTCAATAGCCTCTTCATCGGTTACTATTGCTGTTTTGCTGTATATTTCAAGATTTAAGTTTTCGGGGATAATACCGTCGCCGATACCCATTTGCAAGTGTGTGCCAATGCTTCCGCCCGAAAGTATTGCGGCATTTTCAGGCTCAACCGCCCAGATTGTAATATCGGGGTTGTGTTCTTTTAAAATTTCGCCTATACCCGTAAGGGTTCCGCCTGTGCCGACACCCGAACAAAAACCGTCAATTTTACAGTCGGCTTGTTCGATTATTTCAAGTGCGGTAGTGTTCCTGTGCACCTGTGGGTTTGCGGGGTTTTCGAACTGTTGGGGAACCCACACATTTTTATCGTTTTTCTGCATATCGAGAGCAGTTTGCAAGCATTCTTCTATACAAGCGCCGATATCGCCGTCGTCGTGAACTAAAATAAGCTCTGCGCCGTAGGCTTTTATAAGCTTTCTTCTTTCTTCACTTACCGAGTCGGGCATAATAATCTTAACCTTGTATCCCTTAACCGCACCGATAAGCGCAAGGCCAATACCCTGATTGCCACTGGTTGGCTCAACAATTACGGTGTCTTTATTTATAATACCCTGTTTTTCAGCAGTATTTACCATATTAAGTGCGGTTCTGGTTTTTATTGAACCGCCTATGTTAACTCCCTCATATTTAACCAAGACATCTGCACTGTCAGGCTCCACAATATGCGATAATTTTATAAGCGGGGTATTGCCCACCGCTTCGAGTACATTTGAATAAACCAAAAATTTTACCCCCAAAAATACAATCTTTATTTACACCATCATTTTATGCGAAAATCTAAAATCAGTTATATTTGTTAATACATTCTATCACTTTTTCCGCTATAAAACAATATATTTTTTATAATACATATATTTTTTGTAAATTCGCATTGCATTTTTTGGTTTTGAATAGTATAATATTTTTGAAAACAAACATTTTTCTTAAAAGGAGAAGTTGAAATGGAAAAATATGTTCCCGTTTTAGTGATCAAAGAATTGTCCGAAACCGACAAGATTTTGACTGCTCTTAAAAACAGCGGCATTAACTGTGCTGAAATCACCTTCCGCACCGCTTGTGCCAAAGAAGCAATTGCTTATGCCTCGAAAAATTATCCCGATATGTCTATCGGAGCCGGTACTGTAATCAATGCTAATCAGTGCGAAGATGCTCTTGAAGCCGGCGCACAGTTTATCGTATCTCCCGGCCTTTCGGTAGATGTAGCAAAGATTTGTATTGCTAAAAATATCCCTTACTATCCAGGTTGCGTAACACCCACCGAAATTATGCAGGCTTTAGACCTTGGTATTACCACCGTTAAGTTCTTCCCTGCAAATGTTTACGGCGGTCTTAAGGCTTTAAAGGCGCTTTCCGCTCCCTTCCCGCAGGTTAAATTTATCCCCACCGGCGGTGTTGACAGAAGCAATATTGATGAATTCTTGGCTTTCGACAAAATCGAAGCTATCGGCGGTAGTTTCTTTGTAAAAGAAGCACTTGAAAAAATGGAGGAAAAATAATATGGCAAGAATAGTTACTTTTGGCGAAATTATGTTGAGACTCGCCCCTAACGGCTACTATCGTTTTTTCCAGAACGATCAAATACAAGCAACCTTCGGCGGCGGTGAAGCCAATGTTGCAGTAAGCCTTGCAAACTACGGTATGGACAGTGTTTATGTAACAAAGTTACCCAAACACGCTATCGGTCAGGCTGCAGTTGACAGTCTTCGTTACTTTGGTGTTGATACCTCTAAAATCGTTCGCGGCGGCGAAAGAGTTGGTATCTACTATCTTGAAAAGGGTGCCAGTCAGCGTGGCTCTGTATGTATTTACGACCGTAAATATTCTGCTATCCAACAGGCTGTGGCTTCCGATTTTGATTGGGATGCTATCTTCGAAGGTGCCGACTGGTTCCACTTCACAGGTATCACCCCCGCTTTAGGCCCGAATGTTGTTGAAATTTGTAAAGAGGCTTGCATTAAGGCTAAAGAAAAGGGCATTAAGATTTCTTGCGACTTAAACTACAGAGGCAAGCTCTGGACACGTGACGAAGCAAGAGCCGCTATGACCGAGCTTTGCAAGTATGTTGACGTTTGCATTTCTAACGAAGAAGATGCAAAAGATGTTTTCGGTATTGAAGCTGAAGGCACCGATATCTATGGCGGTAAACTCAACCACGACGGTTATAAGAGCGTTGCTAAACAACTTGCTGACAAATTTGGTTTTGAAAAGGTTGCTATTACACTTCGTACTTCTATTAGTGCGAGTGATAACGATTGGGCAGGTATGCTTTACGACGGCGAAGATTATTACTTCTCAAAATCTTACCATCTCCATATTGTTGACCGTGTAGGCGGCGGAGATAGCTTTGGCGGCGGACTTATCTACTCATTGCTTTCAGGCAAATCTTCAAAAGACGCTATCGAATTTGCTGTTGCAGCTTCAGCTCTCAAACATTCTATTGAAGGCGACTACAACCGTGTTGGCGTTTCGGAAGTTGAAAAATTAGCCGGCGGCGACGGTTCGGGTAGAGTACAAAGATAATTGTTTTTTAATGCGGTTTTCGGTATGAAAGCCGCATTTTTATTATTTTTCAAAAAACTCTTTACTTTTCAAAATCTTTGTGTTATAATACTTTGGCTTACGTATACTATGCTTTAGGTGTCTGCCCTTTGGGACTCACTACGACCTTTTGCTTGGTTTACGCAAGGAGTCTAATAAAGGAGTGAATGATGATGACAAAAGACGTTAAGAATCAGGTTTTGGCAGAATATGCCACTCACGAAGGCGACACAGGTTCTCCTGAAGTTCAAATTGCTCTTCTTACCACAAGAATCAATGAACTTAATGCTCACCTCAAAACTCATCCGAAGGATAAGCATTCTTACCGCGGTCTTCTCAAAATGGTAGGTCACAGAAGAAATCTTCTCGCTTACCTTATGAAGAACGACATCGAAAGATACCGTTCTATCGTTAAGAGACTCGGTCTTCGTAAGTAATCAACAACCAAAAAGGCAGGCTGTTTTTATGACAGTCTGCCTTGAAAACTATTTAATTCAAAAAATTATGGGATTTTCGTGCTTTAGCGGTAAATCGAGTATATAGGTATAAATCCGCTCTATATATTGGATTTATTGCTAACCGAAGGTCTCTGATTTAAAAAAATAATAAAAGGAGATTTTAAAATGTTTGAAAATTTCAAGGTTTATGAAACCACCCTTGCAGGCCGTCCTTTAAGACTTGAAACAGGTATGATGGCAGGTCTTGCAAATGCCGCTGTTATGGCAAAATACGGCGACACCTGTGTGCTTTGTACCGTTACAGCTTCGGCAAAGCCACGTGAAGGCGTTGACTTTTTCCCGCTGTCTGTAGACTACGAAGAAAAAATGTATTCGGTAGGTCGTATCCCCGGTTCTTTCACAAGAAGAGAAGGTAAGGCAAGCGATAAGGCAGTATTGGCTTCACGCTGTATTGACCGTCCGATTCGCCCCTTGTTCCCCAAGGATATGCGCAACGACTGCTCGGTTGTAGCAACTGTTATGTCGGTTGACCCCGACTGCTCACCCGAAGTTACCGCTGCTATCGGCGTATCAACCGCTATCGCTATTTCGGACATCCCTTGGGCAGGTCCTATTTCAAGCGTAAATGTAGGTCTTGTTGACGGTGAAATCGTTATCAACCCCACACTTGAACAAAGAGCAAAGACCGACCTTAACTTAACAGTATCTTCTACTGCTGACTTGGTTGCTATGATTGAAGCCGGCGGTAACGAAATTCCTGATGACTTAATGTTTGACTGCATTATGGCAGGTCACGAGGTTAACAAGGAAGTTGTTAAATTTATAAACGGTATTGTTGCCGAAATCGGTAAAGAAAAGTTCGAGTTCCAGTCTAACGATCCCGACCCCGAAATTATGGCTGAAATTGAAGAATTCTGCATTGAAGATGTCAAAAAAGCTCTCGATACCGACGATAAATTAGTACGTGACGCCGCTTTACTTCCTATTTATAACGCAGTTCACGAAAAATTTGACGAGCGTTTCGAAGGCAACGAAGCAAAACTCGACGAAATTATGTATCTCGTTCAGAAGCATGTTGTTCGTGCTTGGCTTAAAGACGAAAAGAAGCGTGTTGACGGCAGAGGTATTGATGAAATCCGTCCGCTTGATGCAAAGGTTGATTTACTTCCACGTGTTCACGGTAGCGGTATGTTCACCCGTGGTCAAACACAGGTTCTCTCAATCGCTACTTTAGCGCCTGTTAGCGAAGCTCAAAAACTCGACGGTCTTGACGAAGAAGTTTCCAAGAGATATATCCACCACTACAACTTCCCGTCATATTCAGTTGGTGAAACCAAGCCATCTCGTGGTCCCGGCAGACGTGAAATCGGTCACGGCGCATTGGCTGAAAAGGCATTGGTTCCCGTAATTCCGAGCGTTGACGAATTCCCCTATGCTATTCGTGTAGTATCTGAAGTACTTTCTTCAAACGGTTCCACTTCACAAGGTTCTATCTGCGGTTCTACCTTGGCTCTTATGGCTGCAGGTGTTCCGATTAAAGCCCCCGTTGCAGGTATTTCTTGTGGTCTTATCACAGGTGACGAAGGCGTTTACGGCGACTTTATGACAATGGTTGACATTCAAGGTCTTGAAGACTTCTACGGCGATATGGACTTTAAGGTAGCAGGTACTCACAAGGGTATCACCGCTATCCAAATGGACCTCAAAGTTCACGGTCTTACCCCCGCTATCATTAAAGAAGCATTTGCTAAAACAAACAAAGCAAGAATGCACATCCTTGACGAAGTAATGCTTAAGTGTATTCCCGAATACCGCAGTGAGTTGTCACCCTATGCTCCCAAGATGCTCACCACCGCTATCAACCCCGAAAAAATCGGTGATGTTATCGGTAAGCAGGGCAAGGTTATCCAAGGCATCCAGGAGCAATGCGAATGTACCATCAACATTGAAGAAGACGGTAGAGTATTCGTTTCAGGTCTTGATATTGAAAAGGCTAAACAAGCAGTTGCTATTGTTGAACTTATCGCTAATGACCCCGAAATCGGCGCTATCTACAGCGGTAAGGTAACAAGACTTATGACATTCGGCGCATTTGTTGAAATCGCACCAGGTAAGGAAGGTCTTGTTCACATTTCAAAGCTTGATGTTAAGCGTGTTGAAAAGGTTGAAGACGTTGTAGCAGTTGGCGACCAGGTAATCGTAAAGGTTACCGAAATCGACGACCAAGGCAGAATTAACCTTTCTCGCAGAGATGCTTTGGTTGAAGTTAACGGCGCAGTTGTTGAAGAGGGCGCAGATGAAGAACCCAGACGCAATAACAATCGCAGAGGCTTCAAAAAACGTGATAAATAATATATAACTTAAGGGCTGTCCCCAACGGACAGCCCCTTTTTTATGCTAATTTTTCGAAAATTTCTATTGCTTCTGCGATGTTTTCAAGTTCACAATACATAAGATCCTTTACTTTATCCTCAAACGGTACGACATCCGCAACACCAATACACTTCATTCCCGCTTTATATGCCGCAATCACTCCGTTTTTTGAGTCCTCGAAAACAAAGCAATCTTTCGGATTTACGCCCATCTGTCTTGCAGTTTCAAGAAAAATATCGGGAGCGGGTTTTCCGTTTTCCACCTCGGTTCCGCAAATAATAGCATCAAACATACCGAGTACCCCCACCTCTTTGAGATGGTGCTCGGTTGAAGGACGTGCAGTTCCCGTAGCAAGACCAATTTTTATGCCCCGTTCCTTTAAATAATAAAGAAGTTCTTTTGCTCCGTCCTTAAACCTTACCTTGAGGTTGTTTACTATATATTCTCTCGCATCTGCACGGAATTTTTCAATGTCAACTTGAGGCAAGTGCTCACGCAAGATAGCATTAGAACCGTTGATGTTCATTCCGCAAACCAAGGTCATAAGGCTTCCTGCGTTTTTAAATCCTTGCCTTTCGCCGGCGTAATCCCACGCAGGAAAACATATTCTTTGTGTATCAAGCAATGTGCCATCCATATCAAAAATAACGCTGAACATATCTCTTTCCTTTAGCGGTTGTAATCAAAATCGCAATGCTTTAAAAATTCTTTTGCCATCAAGGTTGCGCCGACTTGATTGGGGTGAATTCTATCCCCAGCCACACTCGACGAATGACGTATTTTGCAAAAATCTTCATACATTTTTTGAAAATCAACAAACACACAGCCGTGCTTTTTTGCAAGACGGCGACATATTTCAACATATTCGTCCATTCTCGCGCGCATAAAATCGTCGTGGTTAGGCTCCATTATATAAGGCGAAAGAATAAATATACCCTTAACGCTATCCTTCACCTTTAGAAGCATTGTTTCAACATTTTGCTCGTATTCTTCAGGTGAAACCTGCCATTCGGGAATGGTGGGGGTGTCAAACTGACG
This sequence comes from Clostridia bacterium, assembly GCA_017537195.1. GTDB lineage: Bacteria > Bacillota > Clostridia > Oscillospirales > Acutalibacteraceae > UBA737. The sequence continues at coordinate 26,002 of JAFYLF010000117.1, read as the reverse complement.
CCAAACATCGTTGATGCCTATGCAAATAGAAACCCATTGCGGATTAAGCTCTACAACATCACGGTCATATCTTTGAAGTAAATCACGGCTGGTATTGCCCGATATGCCCGAATTTGTAACACGTATTTTTCTTTCAGGGTAACAAGCAGTAAGCCAACTTTCAATAATACGGACATAGCCTTTGCCCAAATCGTCTCCAAGACTTTCGCCAACAGGTTTTGCGCTACCCATATCGGTAACCGAATCCCCCGCAAAAACTATTCTATCGTTTTCTTCAAAAATCACGAAAATCACTCCTTCAAAGACATTATATTATGCCAAAAACAAAAACGCAAGGTAAAACCTTACTTTTTAGAGTTTATTCATTTATTATGTGGCGCAATAACGCCTCGCAGCCGAGCTGTACTTCCTTTTCGGTGGTAGCAAAATCGCCTGTGTACCAAGGGTCCGCAACATCGTGCGGCGTATCGGTGTAATCAAGCAAACGACGGTATTTTTTATCGGTATCTGCCGCTATTCGCTCCATATTTAGCAAATTATAAGAGTCCATACATACTATGTAGTCAAAATTATCATAATCGGCGCACGTCATCTGTCGGGCACGTTTTGAAGAGCAGTCAATCCCTCGTGACTCTAGAATTCTTTTAACTGGCGGATAAACACCGCTGCCAATTTCTTCCCGTGAAGTCGCCGCCGATTCGATATAAAATTCGTCTTCAAGACCTTTTTCATTGACTAACTGTTTCATTAAAAACTCCGCCATAGGACTACGGCAAATATTCCCGTGGCAGACGAAAAGTATTTTTATCATACGGTCCCCTCACTTTCATGGAGGTATTATAGCACAGAAAAGTTCCTCTTGCAATACGGACGGCAAAATCACTTGATTTCTCGATACTCTTGGTATATAATTTAATTGAAAACCACTATTTGCCTTTAAATTTAACGAAAGAGCAGGATTATATGAAAAAGTTAACAGCCTTGCTTTTAATATTGTTTTGTATATTGGGATTGGTTGGTTGTACTGCAAAAGAAGATAATAATGCGCCTACATATGTGGTTGATATTTGGGATAAATCTGAAGAAGAGCAACTTTCCTTTGCTACGGCATTAGAAAAATTTTATGAGGACGAAACATCCGAATACTATTTCAGTTCTATAAAAAGCCAATGCATAATGGTGCGTGATAACAATGGCAGAACCGTAGATATTGTAACTGCATTAAACGAAGGTCTTGCAACTATTGCGGACTTAGATTATTACGGCATTAAATACTACAAAAAGCCAAAAAACCAAGCAAACCCCACCACAAATTAAAAACAAACAAAACCCACCATAAAGGTGGGTCTTGTTTATTTGGTGGAGACGGTGGGGATTTGTCTCGGTGCTGCCGCACCTATCGCCTCGCTACGCTCGTTGCCGCGCCTAACAAACAGTCCCCCGGACTGTTTGTTTTAACGGCTTGTTCGATCCCCACCACAAATTAAAAACAAACAAAACCCACCATAAAAGTGGGTCTTGTTTATTTGGTGGAGACGGTGGGGATCGAACCCATGACCTCTTGAATGCCATTCAAGCGCTCTCCCAGCTGAGCTACGCCCCCGAACTTTAGGTAATAAGTAATAGTGAAGAGTTAATAAGTGAAATTAAGAGGCTGTTTTTATTGGAACGTATGTATGTTAACATATTTTTATAAAAATTTCAACACATTTATCGAATTTTGTTCTTGACATAATCAAAAAAAGGGGTATAATATTCTTGTTAATTAAATATTGGGGCATCGCCAAACGGTAAGGCAACGGACTCTGACTCCGTCATTTCAAGGTTCGAATCCTTGTGCCCCAGCCAATTTTCAGGAATCAACCTTTGTGTTGGTTCCTGAAAATTTTGTTAATAATAAAAGGATTCGAACCTGGGAAGGTCTGAAGCGTAAAAAACAGTCCTGTGGACTGTTTTTAGCGAAGAGCGCTCAGTCAGGTACCGAACGCAAGGCGTTGGGTCGACAAGCGAAACAGTATGCAAAGCAGACGGCGAATCCTTGTGCCCCAGCCAAAAACAAGACAATCTTTTGATTGCCTTGTTTTTTTCTTTTTAAAATGTTATAATACACTCTGTGATATAAAAGGAGGTGAGAAGATGCGAAAAATGGGAAATTTGTTAAAATTATTTACAGTTTGTGTTTTACTCGGTATTACGGGTGGAATTATCGGCGCAGGATTCTCTTTTTCTGTATCTTTTGCGACCTCTTTACGCATATCTCACGGTTGGCTTATCTGCCTTTTGCCTGTAGCCTCGCTTTCGATTGTATTTATCTATAAAAAGCTTAGCATTTCGGGGATGGGCACTAATCAGGTGTTAGAAAGTGCCGACGGTAAAAACACCCTCTCTTCAAAGCTTCCGCTTGGAATTTTTGTGACCGCTACAATCTCTCACCTTTTAGGTGCTTCGGTTGGTCGCGAGGGAGCGGCGCTTCAAATCGGCGGCGGTACGGCTACATTTTTAGCGACAAAATTCCGTTTATCCGACGCTCAAAGACAAATTTTAGTGCGAGCCGGTATGTCAGCAGTTTTTTCAGCTGTTTTCGGCACACCCATAGCCGCTTTTCTGTTTGCGCTCGAAATTGTATGTGTTGGAAAAATTCACATAAAATCAGTTTTGCCTTGCGCTATATCGGCTGTTTTTGGCTTTATTACCGCCCTTTTCTTTGGCGCTCATATTGAACGGTTTCATTTTATCTCTGTTCCTTCGTTTTGCTTTGATACCATATGGAAAATTGCGGTTTTGACTGTTTTGGTATCGATTTTAAGCATCGGCTTTTGCCACGCTTTACGCCATTCTTCTAAATTTGCTAAAAAACTTATAAAAAATGAATATTTGCGAATAGCTATTGGCGGTGTTATTGTTCTTGTGCTGACAATTTTAGTCGGCTCGCAGGACTACAACGGTGCAGGAATAAATGTTATTGAACGAATTTTTGAAAGCGACCTTGACCCAAATTCGATTAGTTTCCGACCTGAAGCGTTTCTTTTGAAACTCGTTTTCACCTGCATTTGTGTGTCTTGCGGTTTCAAAGGCGGCGAAATTGTGCCGACACTCTTTATAGGCGCCACCTTCGGCGCACTTATTGCAACACTTTTAGGTCTTCCCACAGCTTTCGGCGCAGCGCTAGGTATGGTTTTACTATTTAGCGGTGTTACCAACTGTCCATTAGCCTCAATCGCCCTTTCATTTGAACTTTTTTCGGGTGTTGGTTTTTGGTATTTTATACCCACAGTTTTGCTTTGTTTCTTGCTTTCGGGCAAAATCAGTCTATATTCAGCGCAAAAACATAAATACAAGTTTTTATAAGTTTTAAATAAATTTCCTCTAAAAGCCTCCCTCTTTGAGGGAGGGGGACCAACGCTAAGCGTTGGTGAAAGGAGTTACTCCCTCAGTCACCTTCGGTGACAGCTCCCTCTAAGAGGGAGCCTTTAATATGAAAGTAATATATAGGTGATATTTTGAAAAATGAAATTATAACCCTTTTTACAGAAAACGGTGAAAACTTCGACATTAACGCTTGGAATGAATACCCCCGCCCACAGATGAAGCGTGATTCATTTTTGTGTCTTAACGGCGAGTGGGATTTTTGCACCAACCAAACAGGTGAAATTCCAACCGAATACTCCGAAAAAATAATTGTGCCTTTTTGTCCGCAGTCGGCGTTGTCGGGTATAAATCGACTTATCCCCGATAGCGACTACCTTATATATAAGCGTGAATTTTCTTTGCCCGAAGATTTTAACAAAGGCAGAGTTTTGCTTCACTTCGGCGCAGTTGACCAAATCGCCGAAATTTTAGTAAACGGACAAAAAGCAGGGTGTCACGAGGGCGGATACGAGCCTTTTTATTTTGATATAACCTACCTTTTAGCAGAGCAAAACACTGTTACGGTTATCGCAAAAGACGACCTTGACACCAACCGCTTACCCTACGGAAAACAAAAACACAAGCGAGGCGGTATGTGGTATACCCCCGTTTCGGGAATTTGGCAGACAGTTTGGCTTGAAAGCGTACCCGACCAATATATACATTCTATAAAAATTGATGCCGACGACAAAAAGGCAAACATTTTTGTAAACGGCTGTAAAAGTGGAAAAATTTTAATTGACCAAAAAGAATTTGAAATTAAAAACTCAAAAGCCGAAATAAAACTTAAAAAGCCGCTTTTGTGGTCGCCCGAAAGCCCGAATATTTATAATTTTACCGTCACTTCAGGCGAAGACAAGGTTGAATCTTACCTGGCTTTCAGAAAAATCGAGTGCAAAGTGATAGACGGCACCCCCCGTCTTTGCCTTAACGGTAAGCCCTACTTTTTCCACGGGCTTTTGGACCAAGGCTATTTCCCCGACGGAATTTTCACCCCCGCAAGTCCGCAAGAGTTCAAAAATGACATTCTTTCTATGAAAGATTTAGGCTTTAATATGCTTCGCAAACACATAAAGGTTGAACCGCAGTTGTTTTACTACTACTGTGATATTTACGGAATGGCGGTTTTTCAGGATTTTGTGAACAATGGCGATTATTCCTTTTTCCGAGATACCGCTTTGCCTACAGTTGGTATGAAGAAATTCCCCGACAAGCGCTTGCACAAAAACAAAGCCCATCGCCAAGCCTTTATTGACGGTATGCTGTCTACTGTAAACACCCTTTATAACCATCCATCTATCGTTTATTGGACAATTTTCAACGAGGGTTGGGGACAGTTTTGCGCTGATGATATGTATGATTTGTTAAAATCAGTTGACTGTTCCCGCATAATCGACTCTACTTCGGGTTGGTTTAAGGCAAAAAACACCGATGTTGAGAGTGAGCATATCTACTTCAAACCCGTAAAACTCAAAAAAAGCGACAAGCCGATTGTACTTTCGGAATTTGGGGGATATTCCTATAAACCCGAAAATCACATTGCAAACCCTAACAATACCTACGGCTACCGCTTTTTCAAGAACGAAAACGAATTTATGGACGCATTGGAAACGCTTTATGAAAAAGAGGTTATACCGCAAATCAAAAAAGGTCTTTGCGCTACTGTTTACACGCAGGTTTCGGATGTTGAGGACGAAACCAACGGACTTTTATGCTATGACCGCAAAGTTTTAAAGGTGGATAAAGCAAAAATGCTTAAAATAGCCGAAAAAATATACCATTCAATTTAATTTTACACTAAAAACCGCGTTTTATTTACTCGGTTTTTACTTTTTGTTTATACCTTGTTCATAAACCGCATTTATAATTTACATATCTTATTTTGGAAGGATTTTTACCAATGTATGTAATCAAAAACGCCTTAAAATGTATTAGCAGGGCTAAAGGGAGAAGTGTTTTAATTGGAATCATTGCGCTTGTTATTGCCACTTCCGCCTGTTTAGGTCTTTCTATTCGCCAAGCAGCCGAAAACGCAAAGCAAACCACCCTTGAAAGTATGAGTGTGACTGCCCAAATCTCATTTGACCGACAGTCAGTTATGCAAAATCTACAGCCACCCCAAGAGAACGAAGATGGTAAGAACGGCTTTGACCGTGATAAGTTTTCAGAAATTATGGGTGGAACATCTGCGCTTTCGCTGGAAGAATATGAAAAATATGCAAAAGCCGACACTGTATATGATTTTTATTATACCCAAACCGCTTATTTTAACGGTTCAGATAATCTCGAAGCCGTGACGGACGAAACCGAAGAAGATGATGATAACACACAAAACCAAATGCCCGGCGGATTTGGCGGTTTTCAAATGCCCGACCGTGGCGGTATGAAGGGCGGTATGATGAGCGGACTTTCCGCTGACGGCGACTTCACGGTTATAGGCTACAGTTCAGACAGCGCTATGAGTGACTTTGTCAACAATACAAGTTCTATTACAAGCGGAACGGTGTTTAAAGAAGGCACCGAAACCTTGGACTGCATTATTTCAGAAGAACTTGCTACCTTTAACAGTATCTCGGTTGGCGATTCTATCACCGTTACCAATTCTGCCAACGACGATGAAACATACAATTTATTGGTTGTGGGTATTTATACCAGTACCGAAAACAACGATTTTACAATGTCGATGTTTGGCTCTAACCAAGACCCCGCCAACAAAATTTATATGAGCGCCAACGCATTGCAAAAGATAATAGATGCATCAGAAGATATAAACACCGATGATGAAAGTTCTCCAATAAAAGCGAGTCTTTCCGCAACCTATTCATTTGCCGATGTGGACTCCTATTACCAATTTGAAGAGGATGTGCGTTCATTAGGTCTTGATGATAGCTATACCGTATCTTCTGCCGACCTTACTTCCTTTGAAAACAGCCTTACACCCCTTAACACATTAAGTTCTATGGCGGGTTGGTTCTTGCTGGTTATTTTAATTATCGGCGCTGTTATTCTTGTTGTGCTTAACATATTTAATGTGAGAGAGCGCAAATACGAAATTGGCGTACTTACCGCAATGGGTATGAAAAAGGGCAAGGTAGCACTGCAATTTGTTTGCGAAATTCTTGTGATTACTATGATAGCCGTAATAATCGGCGCAGGTATTGGCGCCGTGAGTTCAGTGCCCGTTACAAACGCCCTGCTCGAAAACCAAACTCAAAGCCAAAGCGAAAGCATACAACAGCTTGAAAACAACTTTGGAAGACCCGGTAATATGAACGGAAGCGGTCTTCAAACACCGCCCGACATGCCGCAAAATGACGGCGGCGGTTTTGGGGGTAAAATAGAGCAAATGTTTAGCGGCGCCTCCGATTATATAACCGAAGTTGACTCGGCTATGAACCTTACAGTTGTTTTCCAAATGCTGCTTATAGGTCTTGGACTCACCCTTGTAGCAAGTGGGGTATCAGTTATGTTCGTAATGCGTTACGACCCGCTTAAAATTTTTGCAAACCGAGATTAGAAAGGAGATAAAAATGGGAATTTTAACACTTAATAATGTTTGTTTTTCATACGGCAAAAACCCTGTGCTTAAAGACATTTCCTACGACTTCGAAGTTGGTAAAATGTATTGTGTGACAGGTAAATCGGGTGCGGGAAAAACCACTCTTTTATCACTTCTTTCTGGTCTTGCACAGCCCACCGACGGCAGTATATTATACGATGAAAAAGATATTAAAAAAATTGATAAATACAACTTCCGTTCAAAATATATAGGCGTTATTTTTCAGTCCTACAATCTTTTAACAAAGTTTACAGCCCTTGAAAATGTAGTGCTTTCTATGGATATTGCAGGGGTTAAGGAAATAAACAAAAAACAAAAGGCAAAAGACCTGCTTTTAAGCGTAGGGCTAAACGAAGATGAGGCTAACCGTCCGATTTTACAGCTTTCAGGCGGACAGCAACAGCGTGTAGCAATAGCCCGTGCGCTTTCCTACAATCCCGATATCATTCTCGCAGATGAGCCGACAGGAAATCTTGACCGTGAAACCGAAAATGATATTATGAATATATTCCGCCAACTCAGCGACCAAGGAAAATGTGTAATTCTTGTAAGCCATTCCCCCGCTGTAGCAGAACTTTGCGACGAAATATACGAGCTTTCTAAAATTTAATATCCTTTTTCTCTCCCGAGGGTTGCGCTTGTTCGCAACCCTTTTTTACATTTTTCCACAATTTGTTGACAAAATACTTGCAATTTACACAAAATGTGGTAAAATATAAATATCCTAAAAAATTTTTTAAAAGGAGAGAAAAAACATGGACAAGTTCTTTAAAATCAAAGAGCGCGGTTCAACAGTTAAAACCGAAATTATTGCGGGTCTTACCACCTTCTTTGCAATGGCTTACATTGTAATCGTAAACCCCAATCAATTAGTAGGCTTTAGCTTCGACGTCCCTGGCATCCAACCCATTTGGAACGCAGTTTACATTGCTTCCATAATTGGTGCTTTTGTAGGTACCATTCTTTATTCGCTTTATGCGAAGCTTCCCTTTGCGCAGGCTTGCGGAATGGGTCTTAACTCATTCTTCTTTACCTCATTTATTTTGCCCCAAATCATTAGTAAGGGCGATGTAATCAAGGGCTACCACGCAGGTCTTGTTTGCATTCTTATCTCGGGTTTTATCTTCCTTGTATTGTCGGTTTCCGGTTTGCGTTCAAAAATCGCAAAATCAATGCCTGACTGCTTGAAGAAAGCTATCCCCGCAGGTATCGGTCTCTTTATCGCATTTATCGGCTTCCAAAATGTTGGTATCATCCAAGACAACCCATACACACTCGTTCAATTCGTTAAGATTAACGGTGTTGCTTGGAAAGACCTTGCTGCTCCCATCATTGCTTTGGTTGGCTTTATTATCATTGCTATCCTTTCAAAGCTTAATGTTAAGGGCGCAGTTCTTCTTGGTATTTTGGCTACAACCGTTATTTACTATCTTGCTACATGGCAGCTCCCCAGCTTCGACCTCGGTCAAGTTGGTCAGACCTTTAAGGATTTTGCAGAAGTAGGTATCACAGGCGTATTCAAGGCTGAATCTTGGATTGCTGCATTCGACGGCACAACCATCGGTTCTATCTTCTCGGTAATTATGATTATCGTTGTTTACTGCTTGGTTGATATGTTCGACACCATCGGTACTCTATACGGCGCCGCTTCTGAAGCTGATATGCTCGACGAAAACGGCGACCCTGTTGAAATCGAAAAGGCTATGACTTGCGATGCTGTAGCTACCTGCGCAGGCGGTGTTTGCGGTACTTCTACTGTTACCACATTCGTTGAATGCTCTGCAGGTGTTGCCGCAGGCGGTAGAACAGGTCTTACAAGTCTTGTTGTTTCCATCTGCTTCGCTCTCTGTCTCTTCTTATCACCCGTTGCAAGCATTATTCCTGCTGCAGCAACCGCTCCTGCTCTCATCTTCGTAGGCGTTTTGATGCTCAAGAACTTTGCTAAGGTTGATATGAGCGATATGCTCAGCGCAGTTCCTGCTTTCTTGACACTTGTTATGATGCCTCTTACATACTCAATCGCAAACGGTATCGGTATCGGCGCTATCGCTTACACCCTTATCGCTTTGTTCACAGGCAAATATGGCAAGAAAGATATCACTGTTACCATCATTGCTTTGCTCTTTATCGGCAAGTTTATCTTTGGTACACTTTAATCTTTAGAATTTATAAAAGCCATCGGCTCGTCCGATGGCTTTTTTGTTTTATTTAAACATTGTCTGCACGCCGTCTACAAATTCACTTGCCGCTTTAATAAGCTTTGCTCCGCCTTTTTCGGTTTTTTTGCTATTTTTATTAAGCATAACCTTGCCGGTAATCATTGCTGCCGCTCCCGCTATCATACCTGCGCCCATACCTTTCATAAAGCTTGATGTTTTGTTCTGCATTTTAAAACCCTCCTTTAAAATTATTGTTGCCACCCTTTTTTGTTTTATTTTTTATTTTGAAAATTTACAAATTATACTATATTTTTTTGTTCGTTTGTGGTAAAATAAATTTATCTATAAATATTTTAACCAAAGAAGGTATTTTAATATGGGTTTGCTCCAAAAACTTTTCGGAAATTACAGCGAAAAAGAAATAAAGAGAATTTTACCGCTGCAAGCAAAGGTTCTCGAATTGGAAGAGGAATATAAATCCCTTTCCGACGAGGAATTACGTGGAAAAACCAAAGAATTCAAAGAAAGATTGAGTTTAGGCGAAACACTTGACGATATTTTACCCGAAGCCTTTGCCGCTTGCAGAGAAGCGGGTGACCGTGTACTCGGCATGCGCCACTTCCCCGTTCAGATTATCGGCGGTATTATTTTGCACCAAGGCAGAATCGCCGAAATGAAAACAGGTGAAGGTAAAACCTTGGTGGCAACTCTCCCCGCATACCTTAATGCGCTTTCAGGCAAGGGTGTGCATATTGTAACTGTTAACGATTACCTTGCAAAGCGTGACTCGGAATGGATGGGCAAACTTTACAAATTTATGGGGCTTTCGGTTGGTCTTATTATTCACGGTATGACCAAGGAAGATAAAAAATCCGCTTATGAAGCCGATATCACCTATTGCACCAATAACGAACTCGGCTTCGACTATCTGCGAGATAATATGGTGACCTACAAGGAAGAAAAGGTTCAGCGTGAGCATAATTTTGCCATTGTCGACGAAGTAGACTCCATTTTAGTCGACGAAGCGAGAACTCCGCTTATTATTTCTGGTCAAAGCGACAAGGCGACCGATCTTTATACCTCGGCAAACCGCTTTGCAAAAAGCCTCAAAATGTTCAAAATCAAGGAAATGGATGATAAAGCAACCGACGCCGACACCAACTATGACGGCGACTATGTTGTTGACGAAAAGGCAAGAAGCTGTACCCTTACCCCTTCGGGTGTTAAAAAGGCAGAAGAATACTTCCAGATTGAAAACCTTAACGATAGCGAGAATATTGCTATTGCCCACCACATAAACCAAGCTATCAGAGCGCACGGTATTATGAAGCGTGACGTTGACTATGTTGTAAAAGACGGCGAGGTTATCATTGTTGACGAATTTACAGGTCGTCTTATGTTCGGCCGTCGCTATAACGAAGGCTTGCATCAGGCTATTGAAGCTAAAGAAGGCGTTCAAATTGCAAAAGAGTCAAAAACTTTGGCTACCATTACCTTCCAGAACTTCTTCCGCCTTTACAACAAGCTTTCGGGTATGACGGGTACCGCTATGACCGAAGAAGCCGAATTCCAAGAAATTTATAAGCTTGATGTTATCGAAATTCCGACCAACAAGCCTATTGCCCGTATTGATGAAAACGATGTGGTTTACAAAACCGAAAAGGCAAAATTCAATGCGGTTATTGATAAAATTATCGCTTGTAACCAAAAGGGACAGCCTGTGCTTGTTGGTACTGTTACCATTGAAAAATCAGAGCTTTTGTCGGCAATGCTCAAAAAACGTGGCATAAAGCACAATGTCTTAAACGCTAAACACCACGAAAAAGAAGCCGAAATTATAGCCCAGGCAGGTAAATTGGGTGCGGTTACCATTGCTACCAATATGGCAGGACGCGGTACCGACATTATGCTTGGCGGTAACGCCGAATATTTGGCAAAGGCGGCGCTTCGCCACGATGGACTTTCGGAAGAAATGATTGTTGAAGCCACAGGCTTTGCCGAAACAGAAGACCCTGAAATCTTGGCTTCACGTGCAAAATATACTGAATATTACAACAAATTTAAGGCCGAAATTGCTCCCGAAGCCGAACAGGTTAGAAATGCGGGCGGTCTTGCCATTATAGGTACCGAAAGACACGACTCCCGTCGAATTGATAATCAGCTTCGTGGCCGTGCAGGCCGTCAGGGTGACAATGGTAATACACAATTCTTTATTTCCCTTGAAGACGACCTTATGCGACTTTTCGGCGGGGAAAGAATCGGTGCGCTTATGGACACCTTAAGGGTTGAAGAAGATATGCCGCTTGAGAATAGTATGCTTTCCCATACAATCGAAAATGCACAAAAGAAAAAGGAAGGCATGAACTTTGCCATCCGTAAAAATGTGCTTCAGTATGACGATGTTATGAATAAACAGCGTGAGCTGATTTACACTCAACGTGCAAAGGTGCTTGACGGCGAAGAGCTTAAAAACACCATTTTGCGTATGATTGACGATACTATCGACTCATACTGTCAAATCTTCTTGGCCGATAACGCCGTTCATGATAATTGGGACTTAAACGGTCTTCGTGAGTACTTCCTTGGCTGGATTACAACCCCTGATGATTTGCGTTTCACAACAGAAGAGCTTGGCGACACTTCACGTGAAGAAGTGGCTGAATTCTTAAAAGATAAAGCCCGTAAAATTTATGATATCCGTGAAAAAGAATTCGGCGACGAGCTTATGCGTGAAATTGAGCGTGTAATGCTGCTTCGAAGCGTTGACACCAACTGGATGGACCATATTGACGCTATGGACCAGCTCCGCCAAGGCATCGGTCTTCGGGCTTACGGTCAGCATGACCCTGTTATCGAATACCGCAACGACAGCTACGATATGTTCGAGGCTATGAACAATGCTATACGAGAGCAAACCGCTAAACTTGTTTTGTCGGTAAGAATTAAAAAGGACGAAGAAGTAAAGCGTGAAAAGGTTGCAAAAGAAACCAATGCGGGTGATAAACCTCTCACCGTTAAAGGCAAAGGTGTTGTGGGCAAAAATGCGCTTTGCCCCTGCGGAAGCGGAAAAAAATATAAACGCTGCTGCGGAAAAGATATCGACTAATTACACAGCTTTTGCGGGGAGCGGAATATGAATTGTAAAACTGTTACTAAAATTCTTTCGGATACTGCTTATGTTAGAATCGGCGGCACAAGCGCCGAAAAGCAATGTGCCGAATATTTAAAATCGGCTTGCGAGCAATCAGGGCTTAATGCCTCAATCGAGCCGTTCCCCATAACAATGTATGATATAAAATGCGCAAAACTGACGGTTGACGGCAAGGAAATCACCTGCGCAGGTTACGGCGGCGCAGGTATGGGAACTGTTTCAGCAAGCCTTTATTATCTCCAAAGCACTGATGCGCATTCTCTTAAAAAATGCAAGGATAAAATTGTACTTGTTGATAAGGCTGTGGGCTATAAGCTCTACGATATGCTGCTGGAAAACGGCGCCAAGGGCTTTATCACCTTTAACGGAAGCATTTACTATGCCGACCGAGATATTTTAGAAAAAGAAATCCGCTTTGAAGCCGAAGCGCTTATTCCTGCTGTTAATATAAATATCGATGATGCAATTGATATTGTAAGGCGTGAAAGTAAATTTGCCGAAATCACCCTCGAATATGAAAGTTATATCGGCGAATCGAATAATGTAATACTGGATATTAAGGGTGAAACTGACGAAACTGTAGTGATTTCCGCCCACTATGATTCCACGCCTTTTTCGGTGGGAGCATACGATAATATGTCAAGCTGTATCGGTCTTTTGTATCTTGAAGAATATTTTTCACAAAAACCGCTTCGCCGTAATATCAGGCTTTTGTGGTGCGGTAGTGAAGAGCGGGGGTTGCTCGGCTCTCTCGAATACTGCCGCTTACATAAAAACGAACTTAAAAACACCGTTCTTAATATAAATCTTGATATGTTGGGTTCGGTTTTGGGGGAATTTGCGGCTTTTTCTTGCGCAAACGAAGAAATGAAAGACTTTTTTGAAAAATTCTTTAAAAAACACCGCTTTCCCGCATCTGTGCGGTATGCAATTCGCTCAAGCGATTCTAACTCTTTTGTTCATTACGGTGTTCCGGCGGTTTCCTTTGCAAGATATGCGCCGTCGGGTGCATCGGCTATTCATACCCGTTATGATACCGCCAAAACCGTATGCCCAAAACAACTTTTAAAGGATATGAAAATTATCGCAAAGTATGCCGAATATATCGCCAACACACCTGCTTTTTCATTTCCAATAGATATTTCTGAGAAAATAAAAGACGAAGTTTCGGATTATATGAAAAGGAGAAAGCTATGATAAATCAAACCTCACTTGATACATTGTGCGCATCGCTTTGCTATGCCATGGGTATTGATGCTCCGTCATCCGCCGCAAAGCCCAACCCCCTTTTATGCGATTATATAGACAAGACACTCAAAGACGAAAAGGCGGACAGGATTTTTATGTATAATCCCGATGCTATTGCCCAATGGGTTTATGAAAAATATTCGCAAATATTCGAGCAGATAACTACGCAAATCGATATAGAAGTTCCCTTTTGCACCGTTATGCCATCGGTTACACCTGTGTGTTTCGGCACTATGTACACCGGTGTTCAACCGGAAATTCACGGCATACAGTCCTATGTTAAGCCTGTCATAACCATTGATACAATTTTTGATGCGCTGATTAGTAGCGGTAAAAAGCCTGTTATTGTTTCTACCGCTAATGACAGTATGTCGAAAATTTTTTTAGAGCGTAAAATGGATTATTTTATCTACGATACCATTTCCGAAGTAAACCAAAAAGCGTTGGAACTGATAAAGCAGGATGAATACGATTTTATTGCGGTTTATAACGGAAATTACGATACTGTAATGCATAAATTCGGTCCCGAAAGCCCTGAAGCGTTAGATGAGCTTCGTGATAATGTTACCTCTTTTGATATGTTTTGCAAAGAAATAGCGAAATGTTGGAAAAAACATAATTCCTTGCTGGGCTTTGCAATGGACCACGGTTGTCACGAAATAGACGGCGGCTGCGGCTCACACGGACTTGCCATGGAAGAAGATTTGAATATTATGCATTTGTATAAGACAATAAAGGCAAAAAAATAAGAAAAAAGTTATAGCGCCCCTACACCGCATTGGTGTAGGGGCGTTTTTCAATTAAGAGTATAATCGAAAATTTTGAGTTTTCCGTCTTCAAATTCTATGGCGTTTCGGTACTCGCCGAAGCCGACTTCTCTGATTCCGCTATATGCCCTACAAACCCCTATAAATCCCCATAAAATACAGCTTGTAACGACTGCTGAAACGGTCATTTTTCTTAAAAATTCTTTCATTTTTTCTCCTTATTTTATCGTTTTTAAAAGGCTTACCAAAGCCTCGCCAACAAGCTCGGCAGAATAGGTTGCCTCCTCCATTGTATTAGCTTCAGTTCCGACCTCTAAAAGAAATGAACCTGTAGTTAAATTTTGGTTATATTTACTTGAGCGAAGCAATATAGGCCGCGCAAGTGTTGGGTATTGTAGTTCGAATTTTTGCTGTAATTTTATAGCGAGTGAAAGATTTTCTTTCCAGTTTGGATAATCCTTAACACTCCCGCTTTGGCTGCCCATTACGAGCATCACCTGAGCGGCTTTTTTGCCGCCGATTTCGGTCACTAATTTTGCCTTTCCGTCGTCAGTAGAAACCGAATCACGATGCAAATCAATAACAACTTTAATGCTTGGATATTTTTTTAAATATGAGTTAACCGTCGCAGCGCTTCTGCCATAACTTCCCGTATATTCGGGATAATCGTGTTTGGTTGTATCGTGCAAGGTTTTTATACCGCTATCATTAAGTTTTTTGGCAATTATACTGCCGATTTTTACCATGTTTTTGCTGTTATCGGTGCTTCTTGGGTTATCGTCTTCGGTATAATATTCACTTTCCTTTTGCATAAAACTTTCGGTGGTGTGGGTGTGCATTATAAGCACCTGCGGTTCACTGTTTTCGGCTATTTTAAATTTTAATTTTTGATTTAAAAGAGCCTTTAAATCTATATCAAGAGAAGTTGAATTTTTTAAATAAACGCTGTCGTATGACAAGGGCGCTGTATACGGCGAAATATAGCGGGTTGTGATTTTTCCTTTAATTGCCGCCGCAGACGCTTCTACCGAAGAAGTATCTGTGGCTTCGCTCTGGGTAGTTTCAGCTGAGGAAGACTCGGTTTGCTGTGCAACAGATGAATTTTCCTCTTTTTCTGATGTATTTTCCGCCGATTCTAAAAACGTGTCGGTGAATGTCGGTTTCTTTTCAGGTATAGTATTAACAGAACCCCAAATAAAATAACCTAAAAAGAAAAAACAGAGCAAATAGCAAGCTATAAGTCTTGCTATGGCATATCCGTCTCGCATTTAAACACCCCCACGGGTATTTTATGCTTCTCCCCCGTTTTTTAGACCAGACTTAAGACTATTTCGGGCTCTATTTCAGGTTGAAGAAAAACATTAAGCGCAGCGGAAATTGCTTCACTCATACGCAAAGAAAGGAGGTCAGCGTCTTTAGGGGTTACAAGTAAATCTGTTTTTTGCTCTGCTTTTTTTCCGGTAAGCTCCTTTGCAATAACTGCGGCTTCGACAACTGTTGGCACACCGATTGCAACTGTCGGAACACCTAAAGTTGTCTCGCTTAATTCTTTTCGGGTGTTTTTAACACCTGAACCGGGGGATATTCCGCTGTTACAAAGCTGTATTACCGAAAATAAATTTTGGGTATCGTTAGCGCAAAGGGCGTCTATAACAATTACCGCATCGGGCTTTATTTTCTTAACTAAAGAAGATACAATTTCACTCGCTTCGATGCCGGTTTTTCCGAGAACGCTTGGGGTTATTACCGAAACGGATTTCATTTTTTCGAATCCTTCGATAGCTTGAAACTGCCCTTTTATATGCCGTGTTGCAAGAATTTTCGAGGCGGTATTAGGGCCAATATTATCGCTTGTGATTTCACGGTTTCCAAGTCCTACCACCAAAATATTTTCTCTAAAGGTTGGCAAGAGTTCGCAAAGGCAAAAAAGAAGTGCCTTTTCTACATCCTCAAAATCGGGCAAAAGGTCAATATTCCCGACCTTTATTGTGGCATATTTGCCTTTTCGTTTCCCGTAAGGGTTATTGTCGTTTAGTTCGGTAAAAAAAGCCTTTATTTCCCCGAAGTTTTGTTCCTTTATTATTTCCTTTTCTGCATTTTTTTGAAACTCTATTGCAAGGTCGGTTCTCGCTGTCAATTTTATCCCCCAAATCAATTAAAAAAGTTGCAAAATTATATATAATATGATATACTAATATAGATATATTATACTATAAGAGAAAAATATAAAAAATGAGGTGATTTTTTAATGTCTTCAAATCCTTTAAATGAAATTTGGGCAGCTATTTGTGACGAATGTAAAAAAACAATTTCGGAGGTTGCCTTTAACTGCTTTTTGAAAGATTTAAAGCCTGTTTTCTTTAACGATAGCGAATTCACCGTCTCTTTGAATGACGAATATAAAAGGGGTATTGTTGAACAAACCTATACCGAGCTCTTTAAAAAATGCATTAAAACCGTTTTAGGTGTTGATATGGACTTCCGTGTAATTATGCGGGACGAAGAAAAAGAAATTTTAGATGCTGAACAGTTTTCAGCCGGTCTCTCTTTTGAGGATTTCTTCACCTTCGATAATTTTATTGTTGGCTCTACCAACCGTTTTGCCCACGCCGCATCTTTAGCGGTTGCAGAAAGTGAGATTCCTCAACCCGCATACAATCCGTTGGTTATTTACGGCCCATCGGGTGTAGGTAAAACCCACTTAATGCTTGCAATTAAAAACCATATGCGTTTTAAATATCCGAGAAAGAACATTAAATTCATTCGGGGAGAAGATTTCACTAACCAACTTATTGCGGCATTACAGCAAGGTAAATTAGGTCTTGGCACTATGGATGACTTCCGCAATATCCGTAATGTTGACGTTCTTTTGATAGATGATATTCACTTTATCGCCGGCAAGGAACAAACACAGGAAGAATTTTTCAATACCTTTAACGCTTTACAACAGCAAAATAAACAAATTGTTGTAACTCTTGACCGTCCGCCGAGAGAGATTAAAACTCTTGACGACCGTATCCGCTCCCGTTTAGAAGGCGGACTATTCGCTGATATTTCTTTGCCCGACTTTGAGACAAGGGTTGGGATTATAAATAAAAAAGCCGAGCAGTTTAATATTTCGCTTGATGAAAACATTGTTTTCTATATTGCGGAACACTTAAAATCTAATACCCGTCAGATAGAGGGTGTTGTTAAAAAACTTCAGGCTTACATTTCAATTCAGGGCCGTACCCCTTCAATTTCGGTTGTTCAGACAATTGTTCGTGATATCATAACAGACGATACTCCCGAGCCTATTAAAATTGAAAACATTATAAACGAGGTTGCAAAAACCTATAACGTTTCGGTAAGCGATATCCTTTCAAACCGCAGAACCGCTTCTTTAGCTCTTGCCCGTCAGGTAGCTATGTATATTGCACGTGAAATGACCGACCTTTCTTATAAACAAATTGGCGAGTCTTTCGGTAAAGACCATACAACCGTTTTACACAATGTAAATAAGATTGAAAACTTCTTAAAAGACAAGCCATACCAAAAAGAATTGGTTGATGATATAATCAAAAATCTTCGTGCTTTTAACCAGACAAATTATTAACAAATTAACCTTTATAAACGGACAAGTTATAAACAAACCGGTTGATAAGTAAAAATTGTTCAATTTATTAAACTTTTATCAAAATTTATATCAACCACGTTTTTTCGCTTTATTAAAGCCTTAAAACCACTTTTACACCTTTTCCACCGATTATATTATGACTGTTATTTTATAATTATTTTTAAGGAGACAAAAAATGATTTTTTCAGTTGAAAGAACAAAACTTCTCGAAGCAGTACTTAAACTTCAAAGCGTTGTTGCTTCAAAAACTTCTATGCCGGTACTCGAAGGTATTCTTATTTCTGCCGAACAAGGAAAAATTACCCTTGTGGCATACAATCTCGAAATGGGAATGAAAAAAGAAATCTATGCTAAATGCGAACAAGAAGGAGACATTGTAATAAATGCCCGTCTTCTTGCTGAAATTTTAAGAAAAATGAACGGACTTCAGGTTGAAATCTCAGCTGATGACCGCCTTAACTGTAATATTAAGAGCAACGAAGCTACTTTTGATATCATGGGCATGGCTGCAACTGATTTTCCGGAAATACCCACTTTAAACGAAGCAAATTCTTTTTCTTTAGAAGCAAAGGTTTTAAATAATCTCAAAAAAGGTACTTCTTTTGCAGCAGCACAAACAGAAGGAAGTAAACCTATTCTTACAGGTATAAATATTTCCCTTTCTTGTGGATTTATTCAGTTTGTTGCTATTGACGGCTACCGTCTTGCTATAAAGAAAGAAAAAATCGGCATAGATAAAGAAATGAACTTTACAGTTACAAGTAAAGCTGTAAATGAAGCAGTTAAACTTATTGAAGATGAAAACGAAGTTATCAACATAAATGTTGGTGACAGACTGATAAGTTTTAATGTAAACGGATATAATTTCATTTCACGTCTTTTAGAGGGTGATTTTGTAAATTACGGAAAAACTCTTCCTCCTTCTTATAAGCAAAAGGTTTGTGTTAATACACGAGATTTAATAAATACAATCGAGCGTGTATCTCTTCTTATAAGCGAATCTTTTACAACCCCAGTAAGATGTTATTTTAACGAGCTTAATGTTATTTTTACCTGCGCTACCTCTCAAGGAAGAGCTACCGAAACCTTTAATACAAAATTAGAGGGCGAAAATTTTGAAATAGGTCTTAATAATCATTATTTACTTGATGCATTAAAGGCAATTGAAGACGAAAATGTTAATATTCTCTTTAACGGTTCTAATGCGGGCGTTCTTATTACTCCTGTTGACAGTGATAACTTTAAATATATGATAATGCCTATGAGGTTGAAATAATGAAAAACAACAAAATCTCAATAAAAGAAGATTTTATCCGTCTTGACAGCGCTATGAAATTAGCCGATATGGTTGTAACAGGCGGTCACGCTAAAATTGTAATTCAAGAAGGCGAAGTTAAGGTAAACGGTGAAGTTTGTACTATGAGAGGTAAAAAGCTTCACAAGGGCGATAAAATTGAATTTGAAGGCATTTTGGTAGAAATAGTATGATTATTTTAAATTTGGAATGTAAAAATTTCCGTAATTTAGAAAATATAAAAATTTCTCCCTGCGAAAATATGAATGTTATATGCGGTGAAAATGCTCAAGGAAAAACAAATTTAATTGAAGCAATATGGCTTTTTACCGGCGCTAAAAGTTTTAGAAATTCAAAAGATAATGTGTTTTTAAAATTTGGAGCAGAAAAATCGGTTTGTTCGCTTGATTTTAAAAGTGAAGGAATAGAAAACAACGCAAAAATTGAATTTATAGATAAAAGAACAGCATTTTTTAATGATAATAAGTTAAAATCTACAGCATCTCTCGCTGGAAAGTTTAATGCGGTTGTTTTTTCTCCTTTAGACCTTAATTTAGTTTCGGGCGGACCGAGGGAAAGAAGAAAATTTTTAGATTTAAGCATCGGTCAGATTTATCCGGTCTTTATAAATATTCTAAAAAGTTATATTCGTGCAGTAACACAGCGAAACAAAATTATAAAAAATTATAAATACGATTCAACCGTTTCTGTGATGCTCGATGTGTTTGAAGAAGAAATTGCCACAGGCGGCAGAAAAATAATTGAATTTCGAAAAAGATACATTGAAATTCTTAATGAATTTTTACCAACAATTTATGACGGTATTTCCGCGGGAAAAGAAACTTTATCTACCGCTTATATTTGTAAATGGGATGAAAATCTTTTAGAAGAATTAAAAAATTCAAGAAAAGAAGATATGTACACAGGGGTTACATCTGTTGGACCTCACAGAGATGATCTTGATTTTAAAATTAATAATCTTTCGGTTAAAAGTTTTGGTTCGCAAGGTCAAAAACGAAGTGTGGCATTAGCGGTAAAACTCGCTGAAGCGGAGGTTATAAAGCAAAAAACGGGAGAATGTCCTGTTGTTTTACTTGATGATGTTATGAGTGAGCTTGATAAAACAAGGCAGAACTTTGTACTTAATCACATTGAGGGAATGCAATCATTCCTTACTTGCTGTGACGAAAGTAATATTGAAAATCTGCAAAAAGGCAAGATTTTTAAGATAAGAAACGGCGGTGTGATTTAGTGTATATACATCTTGGCGGTGAATATGTGGTAGCCCAAAATCAAATTATAGGAATTTTTGATTTGGAAAATACCACAGTTTCAAAAAAAACAAGGGAATTTCTTAATTTAAGCGAAAAAAGAAATGAAGTAATAAATGTTTCATACGAATTACCAAAATCTTTTGTAGTAACATCAAAAAACAAAAAAACAAAGGTTTATATATCACAAATTTCCCCAACAACTTTAAATAAGCGACTTGGGATAATTGTAAAATAAGTTCTAACTGAAAGGAAAGAATTATGAGTAACGAAATTAACACACCTGTAGTTGAGAGTTATGACGAAAATTCTATACAGGTACTTGAAGGGCTTGAAGCAGTTCGTAAGCGTCCCGGTATGTATATCGGTTCTACCGGTGAGCGCGGTTTACACCATTTGGTGTATGAAATTGTGGATAACTCTATTGACGAAGCGTTAGCAGGTTATTGTGATAAAATTACTGTTGAGATTTTAGATGACGGAATTATAAGAGTAAGCGATAATGGACGTGGTATTCCGGTTGGTATAAACCCTCAAAAAGGAATTCCAACCGTTACAGTTGTTTTCACAATTTTGCACGCAGGCGGTAAGTTCGGCGGAAGCGGTTACAAGGTTTCGGGCGGTCTTCACGGTGTTGGTGCTTCTGTTGTTAATGCATTGTCTTCTTGGCTTGAGGTTGAGGTTTGCAACGGAGAAAATATCTATAAACAAAGATATGAAAAGGGTAATATTGCAACCGACCTACAGATTATAGGCACAACCGATAAAACAGGTACAACCGTTACCTTTAAGCCCGACCCTGATATCTTTACCGACACTACAAGATATGATTTCGATATTCTTTTACAAAGACTTCGTGAACAGGCATTCCTTAATGCTGGTATCCGTGTGGTTTTGGTGGATAAGAGAAGCGATGCTGAAATTCCCGACAGAACTGAAGATTTACACTTCGAGGGCGGTATCAAATCTTATGTTGAATATTTGCTTGAAAAGAGCAAAAAAGACCGCTTAAACAGCGATGTTATTTATTTAAGCGGAAGTTCGGGCGACTCAATGGCGGAAATTGCGCTTTTGTGGTCAACAGCTTATGATACAAAGGTTATGTCCTTTGCTAATACCATTCACACAATAGACGGCGGTACTCACGAATCTTCCTTTAAGACAAGTTTAGCTCGTGTTGTAAATAAATACGGCAGAAACTTTAAATTTTTGAAAGACGCCGACAGTAACCTTAAGGGTGAAGATATTTCCGAGGGTCTTATTGCGGTGGTATCTGTTAAACTTACCGATGCACAGTTTGAAAGCCAAACTAAAGCAAAGCTCGGTAACACCGCAATCGGTACACTTGTTAACAATATTGTTGCCGACAAGTTGATGCAATATTTAGAAGAGCACCCCGCTGAAGCTAAGATTATCCTTGATAAATCAATTGCTTCTTCAAATGCTCGTGAAGCGGCTCAAAAAGCACGTGATTTACAGCGTAATAAATCGGGTATCGGCGGCAAAACCCGTATGCCCGAAAAATTAAAAGACTGTATTTCGGACGACCCGACAAAGACTGAAATCTTTATCGTCGAGGGTGATTCAGCAGGCGGTAGCGCAGTTGAGGGCAGAAACAGTACTTATCAAGCAATTCTCCCGCTTTGGGGTAAAATGCTTAATGTTGAAAAAGCAAGGGTTGACAAGGTTTACGGAAACGATAAATTGACACCCGTTGTTGTGGCATTAGGCACAGGTATTGCCGAAAACTTTGATATAAATAAACTTCGCTACGATAAAATTGTTATTATGGCCGATGCCGACGTTGACGGAAGCCATATAAGAACACTTCTTTTAACGTTCTTCTTCCGTTATATGCCACAGCTTATTGAAACAGGTCATATTTATTTGGCTCAACCCCCGCTTTACCGTGTGGCAAAGGGTAAAAAGTATTATGATGCCTTTACCGATGAAGAAAGAGATAGATTTATTGCAGAACTAGGCGGAAATGTTGATGTTCAGCGTTACAAAGGTCTTGGTGAAATGAACCCCGAACAGTTGTGGGAAACTACTTTAGACCCCGAACACAGAACAATGCTAAAGGTTACTATGGCTGACGCCCAGCTTGCAGACGAAACCTTTACAATGCTTATGGGCGAAGAGGTAGAACCAAGACGTAAATTTATTGAAGAAAACGCAGTATTTGCGACCGATTTGGATATTTAAGGAGGGATAATAATGGCAAAACAAGAAAATGTATATTGGCCGAGTGACAGTGAAACCAACATTCAGCCGGTAGAAATTGTTGACGAAGTAAGACAAAGTATGCTTCAGTACTCTATGTCGGTACTCGTGGGCCGTGCTATCCCCGATGTTCGAGATGGCTTAAAGCCCGTTCACAGAAGAATACTTTACACAATGTATGAAAATTCCCTAACTCCCGATAAGGCATACCGTAAGTGTGCTGATACGGTGGGTTCGGTGCTTGGTAGATATCATCCGCACGGTGACGCCTCTGTTTACGATGCGATGGTTCGTATGGCGCAGGATTTTTCGCTTCGCTATCCTTTAATTGACGGTCACGGAAACTTCGGTAACATTGATGGATACCCCGCCGCTGCTTACCGTTATACTGAATCGAGAATGAACCGGTTGTCATACAGTATGCTTGACGATATCGACAAAGAAACTGTAGATTTTGCGCCTAACTACGATAACCGTTTGGAAGAACCGACAGTATTGCCTGTTCGTTTCCCACAACTTCTCGTAAACGGTTCTTCGGGTATTGCGGTTGGTATGGCTACCGAAATTCCGCCTCACAATTTGGGCGAAGTTATTGACGGTATGTGCTGTCTTATCGATAACCCCGATGCAGAATTACAGGATATTTGCCAGTATATTAAGGGACCTGACTTCCCAACAGGCGGTATTATAATGGGTAGAAGCGGTATTCGTGCCGCTTATGCAACAGGACGTGGCAAAATTATTGTTCGCGGTAAGGCTGAAATTGAAGAAACCCGTAACGGTAGATTTAGAATTGTTATTACCGAAATTCCTTACAAGGTTAAAAAGCAAGATTTAGTTAAAAATATTTACGATTTGGCGGCTGACAAGCGTATTGAGGGTATTGACGACGTTGTTGACTACTCCTCTAAACGTGACGGCGGTATAAGAATTATTGTTGACCTTAAAAAAGATGCAAATCCGCAGGTTGTTCTTAATAAAATTTATAAGAACACCTCTTTGCAGACCACATTCGGTGCAATTTTACTTGCTATTGTAAACGGAAAACCGCAAATATTAACACTCAAAGAGATGCTTCAGAACTGCATTGACTTCCAGTGTGATATTATCGAGCGCAGAACTGCTTATGATAAGAGAAAAGCGGAAGAAAGAGCGCATATTTTGGAAGGTCTTAAGATTGCGCTTGACTTTATTGACGAGGTTATTGCAATTATTAGAGCAAGTAAGGGTATCCCCGAAAGTAAGGAAGCCCTTATTGAACGCTTTAATTTAGACGATATTCAGGCGACAGCTATCGTTCAAATGCAGTTAGGTAAGCTGTCAGGTCTTGAAAAACAAAAAATTCTGGACGAATTGCAAGAAAAGTTAGCATTTATAAAGGAATGCGAAGCAATTTTAGCTTCTCGTGAGAGAATTCTCGACATTGTTAAGACCGAAGCATTAAATCTTCGTGATAAATTTTCAGATGACCGCCGCACCGACATTACTGATGTTGCGGGCGAAGTTGATATTGAAGACCTTATCCCCGAAGAAGAATGTGTTATTACTAAAACCGAAAACGGTTATATTAAGCGTGTTTCTGCTAGTGAATACAGCGTTCAAAACCGTGGCGGTAAGGGTATTAAGGGTATGAACACCCGTGAAGACGACATTGTTCAGAATATGTTCGTATGCTCTTCACACGATAGCATTATGATGTTCACAAACCTTGGTCGTGTTTACAGAATTAAGGCTTATGAAATTCCCGAAGGTAGCCGTCAGAGCAAGGGCCTTAGCGTTGTAAATGTAATTCCGCTTATGCCGGAAGAAACTGTTATGACCATTCTCCCCTGCACTGTTAAGGATGATAATGAGCGTTACTTATGTATGGTTACCGAAAAGGGTATTATTAAGCGTACCCGTCTTTCTGAATTTAAGAACACAAGAAAAACAGGTATTATTGCCCTTTCTATTGACGAAGGCGACGAGCTTAAGTTTGTTCGTATGACAAGCGGAGAAGAAAATATCCTTATTGCAACCCGAAAAGGCTTTGCTATTCAGTTCAGAGAAAGCGATGTTCGTACAATGGGCAGAACTGCACGTGGTGTTAAGGCTATCACCATGCGTGAGGGTGACAGCGTTGTCGATATGGCTATTTGCGACCAAAACACCCGTGTTCTCACCATCACTGAAACAGGCTTCGGTAGAATTAGTAATATTTCTGACTATCGTTTGCAATCCCGTGGCGGTAAGGGTATAAAGAACTACCGTGTTGATAAATACGGTGATGTTGCGGCAGTACTTCCTGTGGCAGAAGAGACTGACATTATTATGATTGCTGACGATGGCATCATTATCCGTATCTTTGCTGACGATATTTCGGAATTTGCACGTCCTGCAAAGGGTGTTAGAGTTATGAGAACTACCAACGCAAACGGCGATACCGTACGTAAGATTTTGTCGGTTGGTATGGCTGAACACGACGAGGCAGAAGTAAACGATAAGCCTGAAGAGGCTGATGCAGATGCAGGTCTTGTTGAAAACGAAGCGGAAGAATTAGAAACAGGGGAAGAATAATTTTTAAGCGGAAAATTCTTTATTGGAGATTACTTTATGGACCAAAATTTTGATTTTAACAATCAACCTCCCCAAAATTCACAACCGCAAACAAGGTATGTAACCTATATTCCTTACGGTATGACGCCTGAAGAATATGAAGAGAAAAAAGAACTCAAGAAAACTGCCAACACAATAGGGGGCTCGTTTCTTATTGTGTTGGCGATAAACGCCGGAATAGTTTTAATTTGTAGTTTAGTTTTCCTTGTTCTTTCAGTTTTTGGGATAAATGTTCCCATAAATATTCTTGAAAATCCCGTATTTTTACAGGTTTTACAGGTGGTTTTGTCTGTTTTGATGTTCACTTTTCCCTTTGCATTGCTTTTCAAGGTAATGGGCTTTAGAATATCAGATTTAATTTCCTTTAAAAAACCAAATCGAGAGGATATTCTCCCCTTCTTCCTGCTTGGAATTGCATTTTGCGCTTTTTCAAATATTGCTGTTAGTTTTATGGGAAGTTTTTTCTCCTCATTTGGTATAAATTATGAGGTAGATTTCGGGCAAAAGCCTTCAGGAATTTTAGGTTTTATGTTAACCGCAATAGCAACCGCTGTGGTTCCCGCTTTGGTTGAAGAATTCGCCTGCCGAGGTATTGTGTTGGGCTCTTTAAGAAAATATGGCGACGGCTTTGCGGTGGTTTGCTCGGCAGCGGTTTTTGGCATAATGCATGGCAACTTCCAGCAAATACCCTTTGCCTTTTTGGTTGGCTTG
>JAFYLF010000116.1 GCA_017537195.1 Clostridia bacterium | reverse complement strand
CCGTTTGAAATCGAAAGCGTCATTATGGAACTTCCCTATGTTTTAGAGTGCGGTGTATCAGCCGCCCCGATGAAGTTCGAGGTCAGGTTGTTAAGGCTAGTATCGTTTTAGTAAACTCAACAGAACCAAGCGAAGAACTCAAAAAAGAAATACAAACCTATGTTAAGGATAGAACCGCACCTTATAAGTATCCGAGAATTGTTGAATTCCGTGATAGTTTACCAAAAACTACAAGCGGTAAAATCCAGAGAAATAAATTATGATATATAAAAGAATAACCCTTTTATGCGGTCACTACGGAAGCGGCAAAACCAACGTTGCTGTAAATATGGCTTATGACCTGAAACAACAATACAGCGATGTGGTTATAGCCGATTTGGATATCGTAAATCCGTATTTTCGTACAAAAGACAGTAAGGATGACCTTGAAAAACGGGGAATAACCCTTATTTCGTCCGAGTATGCGGGAACAAATGTTGATATCCCAGCAATGCCGCAACAAATGTATATGATAACCGACAATAAAAATTTACATGCAGTTATAGATGTCGGCGGTGATGATCGAGGCGCCTTGGCGCTCGGCAGAATTGTGCCGTCTATTATCGAGGAAGACGATTACGAAATGCTTTTTGTAATCAACTGTTACAGACCGCTCACTCGCAATGCTGAGTCAACACTTGAAGTTATGCGGGAGATTGAAGCGGCTTGTAAATGTAAATTCACCGCTATTGTAAATAATTCAAATTTAGGTAATGAAACAAAAATTGAGGATGTTTTAAATTCAGTGTCATACGCAAATGAAGTTTCCCGTCTTACAGGGCTACCAATTAAATGCGCCTGTGTTTACAGCGAACTTTATGATGACGCTAAAGATAAAATAGAAAATGTACTTTCTCTCGATTTACAGAGTAAAATCAATTAAAGGAGTGTAAAATATGGCAAAATTAACCTTTAAAACCGATAAGTGCAAGGGCTGTGGCCTTTGTGTAGATGTATGCCCCAAAAAAGTTTTGATTTTAAGTCCTGATAAAATCAACGCTAAAGGACACCACCCCGTAGAAGCAGTAAACGAAGCAGATTGTATAGGATGCGCATTCTGTGCTACAATGTGTCCTGATTGTATTATTACAGTAGAAAGGTAGGAAGTTTGAAAATGGCAGATAAAGTTTTAATGAAAGGTAACGAAGCTATTGCCGAAGCCGCTATAATTGCCGGTTGCCGTCACTACTTCGGTTATCCTATTACCCCACAGACTGAAATTGCCGCTTATATGGCAAAAAGAATGCCTAAAATCGGCGGTTGTTTCTTACAGGCCGAAAGTGAAGTTGCCGCTATTAATATGGTTTACGGCGTGGCTTCAACCGGTTATAGAGTCATGACATCGTCTTCAAGCCCTGGTATTTCGCTTAAGGGTGAAGGTCTTTCTTACCTTGCAGGTGCTGATCTTCCTTCACTTGTTATTAACGTACAGCGTGGCGGTCCTGGCCTTGGCGGTATTCAACCCTCACAGTCCGACTATTATCAAGCAACTAAAGCCGGCGGTCACGGTGACTTTAGAATGATAGTTTTAGCACCCGCCTCTGTTCAGGAAATGGCTGACCTTACAGTAAAAGGCTTCGACCTTGCTGATAAATACCGTATGACTTCAATGATTTTGGCCGACGGTACAATGGGTCAGATGATGGAACCCGTATCTCTTGATTACGAGGTTTCAAAGCCCGTAGAAAAGCCTTGGGCTACAACAGGTACCAAGATGGAAAGAGAGCATAATATTGTAAACTCACTCTTCTTGCAGCCCGACGAACTTGAAAAATCAAACAATGAACGCTTTGAGCGTTATAAATACATAGAAGAAAACGAAGCAATGTACGAAGAATATATGATGGATGATGCTGAAATTTGCATTACCGCATTTGGTATAGCTTCTCGTGTTGCTAAAAACGCTATTGTAGAGGCTCGCAAAAAGGGTATCAAGGTTGGTATGATAAGACCTATCACCTTATGGCCTTTCCCCAACAAGCCTTTTGAAGATACTATCGGCAAAATCAAGACCTATATCTCGGTTGAGCTTTCTATGGGACAGATGATTGATGACGTTAAACTTGCTACAAAGTGCAGCGGCGAATATGTGCTTTGTAATCGTGTTGGCGGCATGATTCCGTCACCTGAAGAAGTACTTGCCGCAATAGAAAAAGCAAACGGAGGTAATAAATAATGGTAGTTTTTGAAAAACCCCATGCTTTAACAGATGTACCGATGCACTATTGCCCCGGTTGCACTCACGGTATTGTTCACCGCCTTGTTGCCGAGGTTATGGACGAATTGGGTATTGAAGGCAAAACAATAGGTATAGCCCCTGTTGGTTGCTCGGTTATGGCATATAACTATTTTAACTGCGATATGATTGAAGCCGCTCACGGCAGAGCACCTGCTGTGGCTACAGGTGTTAAGCGCGCTCTCCCCGAAAACGTTGTATTTACATATCAGGGTGACGGTGACTTGGCATCAATCGGTATGGCTGAAACTGTTCACGCAGCAGCAAGAAATGAAAATATTACAATTATCTTCATCAATAACGCAATTTACGGTATGACAGGCGGTCAGATGGCGCCGACTTCACTTCCTGGTCAGGTTACACAAACTTCACCATACGGTCGTGATACTGATCATTGCGGTTTTCCGATCAAGGTTTGCGAAATGCTTTCCGAGGTTGACGGCGCCGAATATTTAGAGCGTGTTGCTGTCAACAATGTTAAGAATGTAAAGAATGCTAAAAAAGCTATTAAGAAGGCTTTCCAAAACCAGATTGACGGCAAGGGCTTCTCGTTGGTTGAAGTAATTTCAAGCTGTCCTACAAACTGGGGACTTACTCCCAAAAAGGCGCTCGAATGGATAGATGAAAAAATGATTCCTTATTATCCTTTGGGTGTTTATAAGGACCGTAGCGCAAAGGAGGCAGAATAATGGCTACTACACAGTATTTGTTTGCAGGCTTCGGCGGTCAGGGTATTCTCTTCTCGGGTAAATTCTTGGCTTATAAAGGACTTACTGAAGATAAACAGGTAAGTTGGCTCCCGTCTTACGGCCCCGAAATGCGTGGCGGTACCGCAAGCTGTAGCGTAATTTTAAGCGATAGCCCTGTTGGTTCTCCAATCGTTTCAAAGCCTGATGTTTTGGTTGCTATGAATCTCCCGTCACTCGATAAGTATGAAGATTCTGTAGTTTCTGGCGGTACAATTTTTGTAGATAGCGCTCTTATCGAACGCAAAGTTAAAAGAGACGATGTTACCGTTCATTATATTCCCGCCACAAAACTTGCAAGTGACAACGGTATGCCAACTCTCGCTAATATGATTATTGTTGGTAAAATTCTTAAAGAACTTGGCGGCTACAACGAAGAAACCGTTAATGCCGCTTTAGGCAAAGTAATTTCCGCTAAAAGAGCCGATATGTTAGATGTTAACAAAAAGGCTATGCAAATTGGCGCCAAAAATTAAGGAGTGTTTGTAATGGAAATTAAAATTACTAAAGCATCCGTTTTAAAGGAAAAGCCTGATAGTAGTACTTTGGGCTTTGGTAAAATTTTTACCGACCATATGTTTATGATGGATTGGAACAGCGAAAAGGGTTGGTATAATGCCCGTATCGTTCCGTTTGAAAATCTTTCACTTCATCCCGCATCAACAGTTTTGCACTATGGCAGTGAGATTTTTGAAGGCTTAAAGGCTTATCGCCGTAAAGACGGTAAGGTTCAGATGTTCAGACCTATTGAGAATATCAGAAGAATGAACCGCTCGGCTGAGCGTCTTTGCCTACCTGAAATTCCCGAAGATATAGCTTTGGAAGTTCTCGAAAAGTTTGTAGAACTCGAACAAGATTGGACACCTTCGGCTGAAGGCACTTCGCTTTATCTTCGTCCCTTTATGTTCGGTAATGACGAGTCTTTGGGTGTTCACGCTGTTCATAACGCTACTTATGTTATAATCGCGTCTCCTGTTGGCAGTTACTATGCCGAGGGTATCAACCCCGTTAAGATTATGATTGAAGATGAGGACGTTCGCGCAGTACGCGGTGGTACAGGTTACGCTAAATGCGGTGGTAACTATGCCGCTTCCAACCGCGCAGGTGAACGCGCTGCTCAGCAGGGTTATTCACAAGTTTTGTGGCTTGACGGTGTAGAACGCAAATATATCGAAGAAGTTGGCGCTATGAACGTTATGTTCAAAATCGATGGCAAAATTGTAACTCCAATGCTTTCTGGCTCAATTCTTCCTGGTATTACCCGTATGTCTTGTATTGCAGTGCTCAAAGAAAAAGGCTTTGAAGTAGAAGAACGACTTTTAAGCATTGACGAGTTGGCTAACGCTTTAGAAAACGGCAAACTTGAAGAAGCTTGGGGTTGTGGTACTGCAGCTGTTGTATCTCCCATTGGTGAACTTTGCTATAAGGGCGTCAAATACGCTGTAAACAATGGCGAAATCGGAGAAGTTACTCAAATGCTTTACGATACCTTAACAGGTATTCAGTGGGGTAAACTTGACGATACTTTCGGTTGGATCTATCCTGTGAAATAATGTGAAATGCTAATCTATATGATTAGCATTTTATAGTATGTAGGAGAATACTATGTATTATAAAAATGAATTGTCGATTTATTATCTAGATGAAAATTGCTTTACTAATAAGAGTGAGACAGAGAAAAGCGAACCTGTCCATACGCACGATTTTTTAGAGTTGGTATATGTCGAAAAGGGTAAAAGTAAGCATTTTATCGGTGAAAAAAAATATATTTTAAATGAAGGGGATCTTCTATTCATTAATTTGGGCAACACGCATTTTTTCGAGATTTTAAAGCCTCCCTTTAAGTATGTTGATATAATGATTAAGCCTGAGTTTATAAATCGAAGTCTTAAAGATACCAATAATGCTTTTTCTTTATTTGGCACGGAAAACTTTAAGGTGTTTGAAGATGTTGTAGACCGCAGTAAACTGCATATACATTTTGGTAAACAAGAAAGACCTAGTTTTGAAACACTGATTGACCTTATTATTAATGAGCAAAAAAATGTTACAACAGGTAGTGAAATTGTGCTTTATTCGCTTTATAATACCATTTTGACCCTTGTATTTCGCAAGATGTCGCTAGAGCTTTGCGAAGATTTTTCTGTTAGCAAAACACTTTTGAGTTATATAGAAAAAAATTGTGCTAATGAAATTTCTTTAACCGAAATAGCCCTTGCTAATAATTATAATCCAGCATATTTTTCCCGACTTTTCAAGAAGCAAACAGGGTTTAAATTTACCGAATATGTTTTAAACTGTCGACTGAACCTAGCATGTAAACTTCTTACTGAAACGGAGATTTCAGTTTCGGAAATTGCGACAAGTGTGGGATTTTCTGATAAGACAAAATTTTTTAAACTTTTTTCACAAAAGACTGGGACCACTCCTTTGAAATACAGAAAAAGTAAAAAATAAATACTTTTTTAAGATAAAATCATACCTTTTTTTAACCTCCTTTTATTGATAAAATATAATAAAAGGAGGTCTTTTTATGGAACTAAAAATTAGTAAAGAAATATATCGCGACAAGGTTTACGCTTGTTGGATGGGTAAAAATATAGGTGGTACAATGGGTACACCCTTTGAAGAAAACCCCTCACTAAATGATATCACTTGGTTTACGACACCCAAGGGTGAACCGCTCCCCAATGATGACCTTGATATCCAACTTGTTTGGTTGCATGCATTAGAACAGGTAGGTCCAAAAACTGTAAATGCCAACATTTTAAGTTGGTACTGGAAAAGATACATACCTGCCTTATGGAACGAATATGGAATTGGCCAGACTAACATCGCTAATGGCTACACACCGCCAATGTCAGGTGAGCTATATAACGAGGGTTGGAAAACATCTAACGGTGCGTGGATCCGCTCTGAAATATGGGCATGTTTGGCACCTGGATTCCCGAATATTGCAGCAAAATATGCTATAATGGACGCTTCGATAGACCACGGTGTATCTGAAGGTGTTGCTGCCGAAATTTTTACAAGTGCTTTACAGAGTTTAGCCTTTGTTGAAAGTGATGTTAGAACTTTAATCGAAAAGGCATTGACTTATATTCCTGAAAACTGCCGAGTTGCAGAAGACATTAAAACTGTAATTAGTGAATTTGATAAAGGAACTGATTGGAAAAAAGTACGCGAAATTTTAATTAAGCGAAATGAAGATTTGGGATTTTTCCAAGCACCAGGCAATTTGGGATATATGATGATCGGTTTACTTTATGGTAAAGGCGATTTCTTAAAATCTATACTTTACGCTGTAAACTGCGGAGATGATACCGACTGCACTGCCGCTACAATAGGCGCATTACTTGGTATTATAGGCGGAACAAAAGCGATTCCTAAAGAACTCTCAGAATATATAGGCGATAAGATTGCGAGTTTAGCAATCGATCTTTCAGCTAGTGTTAGATTTGCTAAAACTTGTACTGAGCTTACGGACCGCGTAGTGAATTTAATGCCGTCGGTTATGTATGCTAACGGTCATTATATGGAATATGATAATGAAATCCAAGAGTTTTCAAATTTGAGCGAACCTGATTGTGACGGTAATACTTTAAAATACTTTGAAAAGAAACCGCTTTCTATAGATAATGAAAATCATTGGATAAAGGCAAATACTGAGTTTGTTTCAGAACCTCGTATCAAAACTTTGGATACCGTATCGTTTACAGTAAACTTGGAGAATAAAACATTTTCGGCTTTACCCTTGAATATTAGGGTGTACACTCCAAACGGTTGGACTGCCGAGCATATTCATGGCGCTACACTTTTACATTATTCAAGGTCGCTTCGCGAAGATTTTTCTCATCGTGTTATGACCGATGCTAAATTATCGTTCGAGGTTACTGTAACTGCAGGTGAAAACTTAGACCCGTACAATCGAGTTTATGTTGCTATCGAGGCAATAGGTTATCCGGAACCTCTTTTAATACCCGTAACAATTTTAGGGTAATTAAATTGTTTTGGTGAGTTGAATGGACAAAAAATATAATAATTTAGAAAAAAATACTGTAAGCGCACAAAATCAACTAGAGAATTCGGAATTCGTTCGATTTTCAAATCAACAACCAAATGGCATTAAAATTCTTTTTGTCGGCAATTCAATCACCTTGCATGGCGTCAAGGAAGATATAGGTTGGTTTAATGAGCATGGAATGGCGGCATCCTGTATCGAAAATGATTATGTTCATAAAACGATAGAGATGCTTTCCAAAACATATCCTAAAATCGGTTTTTGCATATGTCAGGCTGCAGAGTGGGAATGTAATTATAAAGAAGGCGATTCTATGCTTGAACCTTATAAAAGGGCGCGTGAATTTGATGCCGATATTATAATTATGCGATTGGGCGAAAACTGTCCAAAAGATAATTTTGATAATGTTGTTTTTGAGGAGCAATATGCGAAACTTGTGTCTTTCTTTAACCCTAAAGGCAACGCAAGGGTTATATTAACAACAGGTTTCTGGTATCATCCATTTGATGAGCCGGTAATAGATTATGCGAAAAAGGCTAATCTTCCGGTTGTAACCTTAGGTGATTTGGGTGAACAGGATGAAATGAAAGCTACGGGACTTTTTTGGCACAGCGGAGTAGCGCACCATCCCAGTGACCTTGGTATGCTTAGTATTGCCAAAAGGATTGTAGATTGTATTTTAGAAAATTAAAGACCTAGGAGAAAAATTTATGTTATACATTCCAAAATTTGAACCGTTACAGCTTCAAAACCCTAACTATCCTTTTGAAGATATTTGTTATACGGGGCTTAATCCTGATTACAAGGTGAAAATAAACGGAAAAGACTGTCCCGTGCGTGCTTGTCGTGTTTCGGCAATGCCGTTTAATGCATATTGGCCCGGTCATCAACGCGATAAATCTCAAACTGAATGGGCATCATTTATATCCTTTTTTGGTGATGAACAGGTGACGGTAGAGGTTGAGTGTGAGCGTGACTTTGATAAAGCTGTGGTAAGGCCAATGTCTAAAAATGTAATTACCACAGTTGAAGAAAATAAGGTTGCTTTTACTCTTGAAGCAAATGGAAATTATGTTTTCGAGTTGGACAACAATCATTTTGCTTTGCATATTTTTTACAGCAAACCAAAAACCCTACCAAATCCGCAAGATGTAACCTATTATTTTGGCCCCGGTCTACACAACCCGTTGCTTATAACCCTTAAAGATAACGAAAGTGTGTACGTTCATCCCGAAGCCGTAGTTTTTACAACCGTTTTTGCTAAAAATGCAAAAAATATTCGTATTTTTGGCGGAGGTATTCTTAATAACAGCAACCAGGAAAGAGTGGATAACAGCGGTTTTTTTAGCGATTATCCTTTGGGAAATATAAAATTCATAGATTGCGAGAACGTGGAAATTGCCGACGTTATCCTTATGGATTCATCTTCTTGGGTGTGCGCGATACTTAACTGTCAAGACGTGAGTATTGATAATATTAAAATCGTGGGTCAATGGCGTTATAATACCGACGGTATGGATATTTGCAATACGAGTAACGTTACAATTAAGGATTGTTTTGTTCGTTCATTTGATGACAGTATTTGCGTTAAAGCTATAAACGATTTCGACGTATGCGAAAATATAAGTGTTGAAAATTGCGTTTGTTGGTGTGAGTGGGGTAAAACCTTGGAGATAGGTTTGGAGACCGCTGCAAATGAATATAAAAATTTTTCTTATAAAAACTGTGATTTGATTCACAACTGCACCTCGGCAATTGCGATAAGCAACGGTCATTATGCTAATATTCACAATATTTCATACGAGAATATAAACGTGGAATTTCAAGAATATAACCGCCCCGAAGTAGTGCAAGAAAATTCGGCTCAAACTTATGTTGATAATAAGGAACCGTTTATACCTTGTCTTATTCAAATTGCAAATAATAAATTCAACGTGTTATACGATGATGATATAGCTGATGAAAAGGATAAGAATTTTGGTTATACGCATAACGTTAATTTTAAAAATATAAATGTGTATAATGAAAATCCTAAGGATGTAAGGGTTAGATTTCAATCAAAAAGTGAAGATGTATTAGTTGAAGACATTGAAATTGAAAATCTTACAGTAAATGGAGAAATAGTAAAAGAATTAGATTCCATTGATACTTTTGTTGAAAATGCCAAAAATATAGTTTTGAAGTAAAAAGCAACCCCCGAAGTTTAAAACTTCGGGGGTTTGAATTTAGAAGTTATTCTGCCTCTTCGCTATCGCATTCTAAATAATCACCTTTGATACGGTTTTTGTTTTGAACCTTATCAAAAATAGCAAGTGCGCCGACAGCCGCACCGAAAAGTGCGAAAATAGATATAATAAATTTAAAAAAGCCTTTCATAAGACAACCGCCTTTCATAAAATCTTAATTCCATAAATATTATAACAGTAAAATTTCAACTTGTCAATTACATTAAAGGACCAAAAATATGCAAAATTGCTTGTTTTAATCTTGTTATTATGGGGCGTTTTTTCCAATCTTCAAGTTTTATTTCTTGTGATTCGGCTAAAACCTCACGAAAATGCTGTTTAATATTGAGGGCAGTTTCTTTGTTGGAAAGCCATACACCGCACTCGAAATGGAAAACAAAACTTCGGTAATCCATATTAACAGAGCCTACCGTTGCAATGCAGTCGTCTGATAAGAAGACCTTGGAATGCAAGAAACCTGGTGTATATTCGTAAATCTTAACTCCAGCTTCTAAAAGTTCTAAATAGTTATATTGGGTTACATTGTGAACATACCATTTATCAGGAATGTGGGGGGTTACTATGCACACCTCAACACCTGATCTTGCCGCCATGCAAAGTGATGAGGTCATCATATCGTCAATAACAAGGTAAGGCGTCATTATATACACATATTTTTGGGCGGAATTGAGCATTTGCATATAAATGCCTTCGGCGGGATTATTTTCATTTAAAGGTCCGTCGCTGTAGGGAATAGCGAAACCATCGTCAGTGATATTTGATTCTCTTAAATGTGCTTTCATATCGATATTTTTATCGGTTATAAATTTCCACATAGTACAGAACATACAGACAAAACTTTTTACGGCATTGCCTTTTATAATAACACCGCTATCCATCCAATGACCAAACCGTTTTTGGCGGTTTATATATTCGTCGCCGATATTTATTCCGCCTGTGAAAGCCACAACTCCGTCAATAACCACGATTTTTCGGTGGTTGCGGTTGTTCTGGAAGGTGGTCATAAAAGGGGAAATGGGGTTAAAAACCGAAACTGCGATACCTTCGCGTCGCAAACGGGTTACAAAATTTCTGCGTTGGCGTTTAATTGAGCCAAAATCGTCGAAAATCAGTTTAACCTCAACGCCTTCTTGTACCTTTTTCTTTAAAACAGTGTGGATTTTTTCCCACATATATCCTTCAGCCACGATAAAGAATTCAAGGAAAATATATTCTTTTGCATTTTCCATTTCTTCAAGTAAGCGTGATAGGAAAACTTCACCGCTTGGCAGATATTCGGCCGAAGTGTTGTCATAAAGCGGAAAGCCTGATTCACCCGTCAGGTAGTCTGCTTGGCGGGAATGGGAAATATCGAAATACTGCAGTCGGTCGGCGGTATTATCTGTGTCCTTTAAAAAAGGCTTGTATTTCGCTTCACAAACCGCCATTCGTTTTTTAAGATGAGGTAAAACTCTGCCTCCGCCCCAAAGTATATAAACCGAAATGCCAAAAATGGGAAATATGAGGATAAAAATAATCCAAACAATTTTGTGGTCGGGGTTGCCTCGCTTGTTTATAATGGTAATTGCGGTGATTGCGCCCACGAGGTTTGAAAGGGTGAAGCCCCAGACTGAATAAAGGCTGGAATCATAAATTATAAAGAATAAAAAGGTTAGTTGCAATACCAAAAGTAACGCGGAAATTATAATTCGGTTTTGAATTCTGATGCCGCGTTTTTGATTTTTTTTCATATTCCGCTCTCCTTTCAGTGTGGATTTTAATATATTTTATCATATTATAATTTATTTTTCAATTAGTAGTGGAAAAAATATCTATTATGTGATATAATTCTTTAATAAATATTATTAACGGAGTGTGCCAATGTCAAACAAGATAATTCCTTTGAATGACGGTGTAGAAGGACTTTTTATCCAAAACAACCGTTTTAACACAACTTCCATTTCTTTTAATTTCTATTTACCGATGAAAAAATCAACTGTTGCGGTTAACGCTTTGTTGCCATTTATTTTGACCTCTTGCGGTAAAGACTACCCTGATTTTACTGCGCTTAATTTAAAACTCAACAAGCTTTATGGTGCAAGGTTAGATGCCAGTTGCGAAAAATATGGAGATTGCCAACTTCTTCGTATGACCATTTCGGTGATTGACGATAAATTTTCTTTCGACAGTGATTCATTAGTACTTGAGGCGAGTGAACTGCTTTTGAAATTGGTATTTAGTCCCAATGTCGAAAACGGTGAATTTGCAGTAAACGATGTTGAACGTGAAAAACGCAAGGCTATTGAGCATATAAGGGGCGAGATTGCTGAGAAGCGAGTTTACGCTAAAAACCGAATGATTAGCGAAATGTTTGTGGGTACACCCTACGGAATACCAAAATGCGGTACTGTTGATGATGTAATGGCAGTTACTCCCCGAAGCCTTTATGATGCTTGGCAAAATATGTTGGAAACGGCTTTTGTAAGGGTGCATGTTGTAGGTGCAGCAGTACCTCAAAGACTTTTTGAAAATATAAAAGAAAAGTTTGAGGGTATAAACCGTCACGATATTACTGACTGCAAGGTATGCAAACCTGCCCAAAAGAGCGATAAGGTTAATACTGTTTTTGAAAAAATGGATGTAAAGCAGGGTAAAATCGTTATGGGATTTTCCAGTGATATGTATGGTGACGATGATTTGTCGTTACCGCTGCTTGTTATGTGCGATATCTTCGGTGGCGGACCTTATTCACGTCTCTTTACCAATGTCCGCGAAAAAATGAGCCTTTGTTACTATTGCGCGGCAACCTCGGTCAGATATAAAGGACTTTTGATGGTTGATTCAGGTGTTGAAACTGAAAATGCCAAAAAGGCTATTGACGAAATATTAAACCAACTTGAAATTATGAAAAAGGGTGAATTTCTTGACAGTGAGTTCGAGTCTTCGATAAAGAGTATTTGCCATTCAATGAAAACCTATTATGATAGCCAAAACTCGCTTGATTTGTGGTATGCATTAAAGATAAATAATAGGAATCTCTATTCTCCCGAAGATATAATAGAAATGATTAAAGCCATCACAAAAGAAGATGTAATTTATGCCGCAAAGGGTGTAAATCTTCATACAGTATATAAACTTTTACCCAAGGAGGGAGTAATATGCTAAAGGAAGTAATACACGGCGATATAGGTGAAAGCTATGTAAAAGCGGTTCATTCTTCGGGCCTTAAAATTTATATACTCGAAAAACCGCAGTATAACTCTTGTTATGCCATTTTTGGCACAAAGTATGGCTCTATTGATACCACATTTTCGGTAAATGGTGAAACTACATCTGTTCCCGAGGGTATTGCCCACTTTTTAGAGCACAAGCTCTTTGAGAGTGAAGACGGTGACGCCTTTACAAAATATGCAAAAACAGGCGCTTATGCTAATGCTTTTACTTCGTTCGATAAAACCTGCTATTTGTTTTCTTGCTCGAATTTATTTTATGAGAACCTTGAAATTCTTTTAAATTTTGTTCAGTCGCCTTATTTTACTAAAGAGACTGTTGAAAAAGAACAGGGAATAATCGGTCAGGAAATTCGTATGTATGACGATAGTCCTGCTTGGCGAGTAATGTTTAATATGTTACTTTCGATGTATAAAAATCACCCTGTGAGAATTGATATTGCGGGCACAACAGACAGCATTGCAAATATTGACGCAGATTTGCTTTATAAATGCTATAATACATTTTATAATCCTTCTAATATGTTCTTATGCATTGCGGGAAATGTTGAAGCCGACAAGATTTTAAAAATGGTCGAGAGCGGTATTAAGGAAAGCAAACCTTTGGAAATTGAGCGAATAAAACCTGAAGAGCCAGAGGAAGTGCTTAAATCCGAAGTTTCTCAAAATTTAGCTGTTGCACAGCCGATGTTTTGTTTCGGTTACAAGTTGCCTTACGAAAAAATGCCTTCGGTTAAAGATCGTGTTTGCATAGAAATTCTGCTCGAAGTAATTGCAGGGGATTGTTCACCGCTTTACAAAAAACTTATGAATGAGGGGCTTATAAATGACGACTTCTCATTCGAGCATTTTTGCGGCGACGGATATAACGCAGTAATTTTTGAGGGCGATTCTTGCGACCCTAAAGCTGTTGCAGAAGAAATCAAGGCAGAGATCGAGCGAATTAAAAACGATGGAATAAATAAAAAGCTCTTTTCTGCTATCAGAAGCGGACTTTATGGCGGCGCTATTCGCAGTTTTAACAGTGTTGAAAGCTGCGCTATGCAGTTTGTCGATTGCGCAATGAACGATATAAGTCTTTTTGATGAACTCAAATATTTAAAATCTGTAACGATGGAAAGTGTTTTAAAAAGACTTTCATTACTCGATAGTGAAAAAACTGTTTTATCGGTAATAAATCCGTTAAAGGAAGATTAAATATGACATATGATGTTACAATTTTCGGCATCGATATAACCTTAAAGCCGATAGCCTTTAGTCTTTCATTGTTCGGAAGACAATGGGATGTTTATTGGTACGGAATTTTAATAGCATTAGGCTTTTTCTTGGCAATTGTTTACGGATGGACCAACGCCAAGCGTTTCGGTATAGATAAAGATAAAATGCTTGATGTTGTGTTGGTTGCCGCCCCTGTTGCAATTTTTTGCGCACGGCTTTATTATGTAATTTTCGACGGAGTAAAGTGCGAAAGCATTGCAGATTTCTTCGGTTTTGGTGAATCTTCGGGCGTTGCGGGAATCGCTATTTATGGTGCTGTTATCGGTGCTTTTGTTTCGGGCGGACTAATGTGTAAACTTAAAAAGATAAAAATCACCGATATGTTTGATCTTGGAGCACTTGGTTTTCTTATTGGACAAGGTATTGGACGTTGGGGAAACTTTGTGAACCAAGAAGCCTACGGAAGCTTTACAAACAGTAGCTTTTGGGGTATGGAAAGCAATAAAACCATTGCCGATATGGGCGAGGGACTTGTTCATCCATGCTTCCTTTATGAGTCGATTTGGTGTATATTAGGATTTTTCATTATCCATAAATTAAGTAAAAAGCGAAAGTTTAGCGGAGAAGTCTTTTTAATGTACTGCGCTTGGTACGGTTTTGGTCGTGGATTTATTGAAATTTTACGAACTGATAGTCTGATGTGGGGCAACATAAAGATTTCTTGTCTTTTGGCATTTTTATTGTGTGCGGCGAGTGTTACCGCCATAATCGTTATAAGAAACAAAATGAAACCTGAAAAAGAATATGTTTCGGTTTTTAGTGAAAATATGGAGGAAGAAAATGAAACTGATTGACGGAAAAATCATTTCAGCGAGCGTTAAAGAACGTGTAAAAAATGAGGTAGAGGCTTTAAAGAAAGAGGGAATAACCACAGGTCTTGCGGTTATTATTGTGGGTGAAGACCCTGCTTCCAAGGTTTATGTTGCTAATAAGAAAAAGGCTTGTGAAGCGCTTGGTATTATTTCGGAAGAATATGCTTTGAGTGAAAATACCACTCAAGAAGAGCTTTTGGCACTTATTGATGAATTAAATAAAAAGCCGAGTATAAACGGTATTTTGTGCCAGTTGCCGCTTCCTCGCCATCTTGATGAACAGGCGGTTATAAATGCCATTGCTCCCGAAAAGGATGTCGATGCATTCCACCCTCAAAATGTTGGTAAAATTATGCAAGGCGATTATGATTTTGTGCCTTGCACACCTGCCGGTATTATGGAAATGCTTGCATACGAGAACATAGAAATCGAAGGTAAAACTTGCGTAGTAATCGGTCGCTCGAATATTGTGGGTAAGCCTATGGGTATGCTACTGCTTCACAAAAACGGCACAGTTACCATTTGCCATTCCCGAACTAAAGATTTAAAAGAAGTATGCCTTAAGGCTGATATTTTGGTAGCGGCTGTCGGCAGACCTAATTTTGTTACTGCCGATATGGTAAAAGACGGAGCTGTTGTTATTGATGTGGGCATTAACCGAATTGATGGCAAACTTGTGGGTGATGTTGACTTCGAAGCGGTTAAAGACAAATGCGAAGCAATTACCCCTGTTCCCGGCGGTGTTGGTCCTATGACCATTGCAATGCTTATGCAAAACACCCTTACCGCCGCTAAAAAACAAAACAAAAGGTGATTTTAGTGTTTAAAAAAATTGCTTGTTTGGTTGTGGCGCTGATTATTTTTTCATTTTCAGTGAACGCCAAGGAAAACTTTTTTGAATATAAACATGATAATGCCGAAATCGTAAAAATTTTAGGTATAAGCGAAACCGAGCTTACTGATTATTGCACCGATAATTCGGTTACTTATCTTGCAGTTAATTCAGATAATACTAAACAAATCAAAAAAACCGAAATTACCGATGAATTCTCAAAACGTATTTTTGATATGTCGGTTTTAGGTGATGATGATATTTTAGGACTTGCAAGTGAACTTGCGGGAATTCCTGATACTAAGGGCGAAATTATTGAGTACGAGGGTCGAAAATTCCTCAAAACCGAGCACGAAACCCAAGATAGCGGTGGAAAATTTACGGTGACTCAATATATAACGGTTGAAAAATCCAAAAAAACGTCGGTTGCTTTTTACACTGGCGAAAATACCGACAAAACATATATTTGGGAAAATTTTAAGAAACTTGCTAAGCCTCAAAAAGATTATTCTTTGTTTTTAATTTTAGGACTTTGCGTTTTTGCCTTTGTGGGTGTCTGGGTTTTAGTTCTTTTAATTCGTGATTTCAAAAAAGAATAGTTTATAAATTTAAAAGCCTTGCAAATATTCTGTTAAATTTTTGTAAATACTACAATTTAAGGAAGTGGTATTTATGAAAAGACGGAATATTGTAAGGCTTGTTTCTTTTTTGAGTGCGGTAATTGTTGTGCTTTCAGGGGTAATTATTAAAAATTCACAAAAGAATGAAAATTTAAAACTTCAGATTGAAAACAACTATTCACGAAGCCTTAATAACTTTTCGGCATCGCTTAATAATATTTCGCTTTTGCTTAAAAAAGCAAAATATATAACAACACCCGCTCGGCTTAGTCAAACAGCCGCTGAGTTATTGACCGAAGCCGAAATTTCAAAGACTGCACTGTCGCAACTGCCTTCGGGTGCTAGTCTTGACACCCTTAATCGCTTTTTATCGCAAGCGGGAAATTATGCCTTTGCGGTTTCGGGCGAACTTTATAGCGGTAAGGAATTGCCGAAGGATTACAGCAACAATATTATTGCTTTAATTGAAACTGCCGAAACTATTTCAAAAATAGTGGGTACCGCTCAGGTTAATTTTGATAATGTGGATTATTGGACAAAGGAAATCGAACAAAAGCTTGAAAGTGAAATTGACGAAAGTTTAACCTCGTCTTTGCAAAAAATGGAGGGTGAGCTTACCGATTATCCAACTCTTGTGTATGACGGACCATATTCCGACCATATCTTAGAAAAAGAACCGCAAATGCTTGTTGATGCTCGAGTAGTTGCTAGTGATGAAGCAAAGAAAAAAGCTTGTGAATTTTTACAAATTAAGGAAAAAGAGATTGAATTTGTGACCGAAGAAAACGGGAAAATTGCAACATACCGTTTTGGCAATGAAACCACGGATATAACCGTAAGCCGTAACGGAGGGCATATAGTTTATATGCGTAAGAATCGACAAATCGAAAGTCATATAATATCATATAAACAAGCGCTCGAAAAGGCAAAGAGATTTTTGGAAAATAATTCGCTTTCTCCGTTTATAGAAACCTATTACTTCATTGACGAGGGTGTTTGTGTTATAAATTTTGCTTTCCTTGATGGGCAGACTATTTGCTACACCGACCTTTTGAAAGTAGGCGTCGCTATGGATAACGGCGAAATTGTGCTTTATGAGTCTAGCGGATATCTTGCAAACCATACCGAAAGAGCCTTTGAAACACCCGTTTATTCTGCCGAGCAGGCATGCGAAAAGGTAAGTCGTGAATTAAAGATACTCAAAAACTCAATAGCGCTTATCCCAACCAATAAGGGTAAGGAAGAACGCTGTTATGAATTTTTATGCGCTGATGGCGATACAGAAGTTTTGGTTTATATAAATGTATTAACACTCGAACAGGAAGAAATTCTGATACTTTATAAAAGTGACGGCGGAACACTGGCAAAATAAAAAATAACCCCTGCTCGCAGGGGTTATTTTTAAATATCTAATGCGCAAATATCTTCTAATGTTTCACGCTTTACTGCGATATATTCGTCTTTGTCGTTTAGCATTATAACAGGTGGGCGGGGGACACGGTTGTAGTTAGATGCCATTGAGTAGTTATATGCGCCCGTTGTAAGCACTGCTAAAATCTCGTTGCGCTTGGGCTTTGGCAACATTACATTTTCCTGTATAACATCGCCTTCTTCACAGCATCTACCTGCGATAGTAGCGCAAAAATCCTTTTCATCATTTGCACGTGTTGCTAGAATTACTGTATAAGGTGATTCGTAAAGGGTGTATCTTGGGTTATCAGTCATACCGCCGTCGATAGATACATAATTCTTGTATCCTGTAATTTCTTTAACCGAACCTACGCTGTAAAGGGTAAGACCCGCATCGGCAACAATACTTCTGCCCGGTTCCATTGCGATTTTAGGGATTTCGATGCCAAAAGCCTTGGACTGCTTTTCTAAAATTTTGGCAATCTCGGCGATTTTTTCGGCAAAACTGATTTTGGGGTCACTATCAATGTATCTAACACCAAAACCGCCACCTAAATTTAAAACTCTTGGAGTGTAGCCGTAGGTATCTTTGATATCCTTTATAAATCGGAACATCAATTCACTTGCAAGGTCAAAGGGTCCGCTTTCAAAAATTTGCGAGCCTATATGACAGTGAAAACCTGCAAAATCAATATTTTGTAATTTGAGTATTTTGCCAACAGTTTCTTTAGCCTGGTTGGTATCAATAGCAATACCGAACTTTGAATCAACATTTCCGGTTGAAATTTTTTGGTGGGTGTGGGTGTCAATACCCGGTGTTACACGAAGTAAAATCTTTTGAGTAATGCCTTTTTGCTTTGCGATTTGGTTGATTGCAAAAAGCTCTTCTTCGCTATCGGCTACAATACATCCAACTTTTGCTTCCATTGCAAATTCAATATCTTCATCGGTTTT
Source organism: Clostridia bacterium (assembly GCA_017537195.1). Lineage (GTDB taxonomy): Bacteria > Bacillota > Clostridia > Oscillospirales > Acutalibacteraceae > UBA737. The sequence goes on along the minus strand of JAFYLF010000116.1, from coordinate 2,633 downwards.
GTTGTTGCCGTGGAAAAAGCAGTTTTCCATAGGGTAACCAGTCGACATAGCAGTATAAATTTCGCCGCAGGATACCACATCAATATTCATTTTTTCTTCCGCCGCAATGCGATAAATTTGTTTGCAAGAAAAAGCCTTACTCGCATATTCGGGGCAAGAGCCTTCTGGGAAATACTTTTCGAATGCGGCTTTATATTCACGCATATGCTCACGGATTTTGTTTTCGTCCATAACATAAAGCGGTGTACCGTATTTTTGCGCCAAATCTACAGTATCACGCCCTGCGAACACAAGGTGTCCTTTTTCGTTTATAGATAAATTATCGCAAATCATATATTGATACCTGCTTTGCGCATTTCTTCATATAAAACTGTGCGGGTGCTATCTTCCATTTGTGTTAATGGTAAGCGCAAATAATCTTCACAAAAGCCCATTTTTGCCATTGCGGCTTTTACGGGAATGGGGTTAACCTCGCTGAAAAGGGCATCTACGAGCGGTATAAAGTCAAGCTGCATCTTTGCAGCGGTCTTAACATCGCCTGCAAAAAATGTTTCGCACATTTTAACGCTTTCCTGTGGCATTAGGTTTGAAAGTACCGAAATACAACCCTTACCGCCTAAAGACATAATCGGAATAGTTTGGTCATCGTTACCCGAATAAATATGAATTTTATCACCGCAAAGCTGTGCGGTTTTGGCGATTTCAGAAATATTTCCGCTTGCTGCTTTAAGACCTACAATATTTGGGTGCTCGGCTAAAACAGCCACAGTTTCGGGCTTTATAGACATACCTGTTCTTGAAGGAACATCGTAAAGAATTACAGGCACTGTTGATTCGTCAGCAATAGTGGTAAACATTTTAATAAGTCCCTTTTGGGTTGCTTTGTTGTAATAAGGAGTTACAACTAAAACTGCATCGGCACCTGAACGACAAGCGCAACGGGTCAAGTCGAGCGCATAAGCGGTATCATTTGAGCCTGTTCCTGCAATTACGGGAACTCTGCCGTTTACATATTTTACTGCAAAGTCAATAACGTCACGGTGTTCGTCATCGCTAAAGGTTGAAGCTTCACCGGTAGTACCCGCAATAACAAGGGCGTTGATACCTTGTTCAATTTGCCAGTCAATAAGTTTTTTGAAAGCTTCATAATCAACTCCATTTTCGGTAATAGGGGTGATAAGGGCAGTTGCCATACCTTCAAAAATTGGTTTTTTCATAAGTTTTTCCTCCAAAAAATATACAATAAAAAATAGCCGATTGCTCGACTATCAAACATCAAGAAAACAATATAGTATTCCCAAGGTTGATAGCACTCCGCAAATGCGACAGTAAGCCGAATATTATTCCGTCTTACCAGAGTGGCGCCTGCCGGCAAACCCTCTTCGGCGGTTGTTCCTTTGGGTTTTGACATCTTACTGCCGTAATTTTCATTCAAAACTTACTGATAACATACCGCGCCTCTATCTTACAATATACTTTAGCACATTAAAACATATTTGTCAATAGTTTTTAAATTTTGTGCATATTGTAAAATTTTTATAAATTATAAAAAAAAAGTAGATTTTGCAATGTGTTTGTGGTAAAATAAACTGTAATCTTAATTTAGATAAGAGGGACTTTATATGGAAAGAAAAGTTGGTACAGTATCAAGAGGTATCCGTTGTCCTATTATACGCGAGGGCGACAATTTGGTGAAAATAGTAACCGACAGCGTAATAGAAGCCGCAGAAAGTGAAAATTTTGAGCTTCGCGACCGTGATGTTGTGGCTTTAACCGAATCTATCGTTGCTCGTTCACAAGGCAACTATGCTTCGGTTGACGCAATCGCAAAGGATGTTAAGGCTAAATTCGGCGGCGGTACAGTCGGCGTTATTTTCCCGATTCTTTCACGTAACCGCTTTGCAATCTGCTTAAAAGGTATTGCAAAGGGCGCTAAAAAAATTGTTTTAATGCTCGCTTATCCGTCTGACGAGGTTGGCAACGAACTCGCTGATTGGGACAAGCTTGATGCCGCAGGTATCAACCCTTATGCTGATGTTTTATCATTGGAACGCTACCGTGAGGTTTTCGGTGTTCATCCGCTTAAATTCACAGGTGTTGACTATGTTGAATACTACCAAAACCTTATTAAAGACTGTGGTTGCGAGGTTGAAATTATTTTCGCTAATCAGGCAAAGGCAATACTTCAATATACCGACTGTGTACTCGCTTGTGATATTCATACCCGTGCCCGTACAAAGCGACTTCTTAAAGAGGGCGGAGCTAAAATCGTTTACGGTCTTGATGAAATCTTGACCTCTTCGGTTGACGGTAGCGGTTATAACTCAAAGTTCGGTCTTTTAGGCTCTAATAAGGCTACCGAGGATTCAATAAAACTTTTCCCCAACGAATGTAAAGATTTGGTTTTAGAAATTCAAAAGGAATTTTTGGCAAGAACCGGTAAGCATATCGAAGTTATGGTTTACGGCGACGGTGCTTTTAAAGACCCCCAAGGTAAAATTTGGGAACTTGCAGACCCTTGCGTTTCTCCCGCATTTACTGACGGGCTCGTTGGTACACCTAACGAATTAAAACTTAAATATTTGGCTGATAATGACTTTAAGGATTTGTCAGGTGAAGAATTAAAAGCTGCT
>JAFYLF010000115.1 GCA_017537195.1 Clostridia bacterium | reverse complement strand
TTTTAAGTATGGAAAGATTGGCTTGTGTAATGCCGATTTTTTCCGCCAACTCAAGCGAGGTCATTTTTCGCATCGCCAATAAAACATCTAAATCTATTTCAATCATAACTTTTTCTCCGTTTTAAATGGTAAGTTCATTTTCGGCTTTGATTTCTACAGCATTTTGCATTACATTTTTAACTATACGAAGCATAAGCCCTACAAATGCTGCGGCAACTGCGATAAAGCCGAAAGGTATATAAAAAATTCCGCCCACAAGGGTTATAAAGGCTACTGCAAAGCAACACCAATAAATACGGCGAAGATATTTGACATTATAGCTTATGAAAATCTGCTCTTTCATAAAGTTGAAAAGAAGTCTTAAAAGACTGTAAAGTGTGATATAGGCGAATATGGCGCTCGGGTAAAATATTGCTGCGAAAAGTGTTATCATATTTTTAATAGCAACGCCGTTTTCACTAAATCCGCGGTAAATTGTAAACCATAATTTCACCGCAAAGGGTCCCAAAAACAGACCGATTGTGAGCAGTGCTAAAAATGCAAAGCAAACTGCAATTGATAATTTAACCGACCTTTTTCTATTCCACATAAAATTACCTCCAGAACCATTTTATGACATTATAATAACACCAAAATTATCGTTTGTCAATAATCAAATTATCGAAAAACGATAATTTTTTTCAATAGACAGGGTTGTGACAGGAAAAATAAAAGACTATGACTTCTTGTCATAGTCTTCGGATTTTGCTAATCAAGTGGCTTCATTGTGGGGAACTTCAAAGGTTACTCTCGTATAAGTCTTCATAAGTGTTCATAACTGCTCACAGTAACCTACCCTTTCAAAATCATCCTTACATAAGTGTTCATAATTGTTCACCACGTAAGAAAAATTGGTTTAAGTTGTGGTTTAAGTTGGGTTAATCGTAAAAATAGAAGTAACCGTCTTCCCAATAACCATCTTCCTCAGTTAATCCGTTATCTTCTTCCGGTTCTGAACTTTCATCTTCATAATATGAATCATCAAGGAACCAATAGTCTTCTTCAAGATTTATTGTGATGGATTCTGGAAAATTGTAATTGTTATCAATATAAGAGACAAGTTCATTTAACAGTCGATTGCCCGTAGCTGACAGTTCAGAATAAGCTGATTCCGGAATTGTTCCTGCACTATGTTTGATCGTTACCTCAGTAGCGCTTATCATAAAACAGCCAATGGTGTCGCCATAGGTTCTATCACTTGTATTATATTGGTTACAAAATTTAATAACAGCAGCTTGGACATCATATAAATCATTTTTATTAACAACGGTTTCTTGTCCGCTTTTATCCTTGCTTTCATTGTCATTCTTTTCGGGTTCTTTTTTATCCGTAGGTTGTTCACTTGTTCCCGTCATACTGATATTAAAGGTATATTCCTCAAAATCTTCTTCGTAAACAGGAGTATAACCTTCAATAATGAATTTGAAATCCTTTTGCTCTATGGCAGGGAAAGTAATTACGCCTGAACTTTTAGCACCCTTAACAATTTCGTGAGATATCTCCTCATAATCAGCATCACGATTATATTGAGTGTCATACTGTTTTCCGTTTTGTACTATGGTCGCATTATCTTCATACACAGTAAAATCCGATGAACCATTATTTGTAACTGTTATGTATAAACGGGTTTCTTCTGCTGCAAATTCAACCTTGTTAACGGTTATCTTATACTTGTACTGGTCTTTTTCCGCATTGGATAATTCGACTGTTTTTAAGGTTGGGCGCATCGCTTCCATATATGTTATCTTTTTTATATCCGAAGAACGAATAATGGGGGTTATGATTTTGGTATCAAAATCATTTTTAAACTTTGATACTGATTTGATATAACCTTCACAAGTTATATAGTCCCCAGCATTAATTTCAACATTGGAGTCATATTGAATGATAACATTTTTATCAGAAGTTTCAGGCGCAAGCCAAACATGAACATCCTTTGTGTTTTTGCTGTTTCCTAATACCTGAAATACAATGCCTTTGATCGAAACATGATGACCTAAATAATCGTCTGCATTAGCATAAATATTATCTGTGAGTTCAACATAAACGGGTTTGCCATTTTCATCATAATTTGGTTTAGTGCTATTGAAAAAGATAAAATACACACCAACAGCTATTGCAATTACAACTGCTGCGACTACACACCAAAACCAAATTTTCTTATAAATAGGCTTTTTCTTAGATATTATCTCCAAAACCTCATCATTGACAGTTTGGTCAGTAACATCAATATTTTCTTTGCTTTCCATTAAAAATTCCTCCGCTTCTATTGAGCACATTTTTTGCAAGGGTCGTAAATTCCTTCAGCTGAGTCTTCAGTTGTTGCGCTTGCATTACTTCCTGCGCATGATTGACTGTAGTGATATTTCTTTCCGTATGGTGTAACATACACGGTTCTGCTGTTATCTACCGGTTCATCTTCAATGGGAGTTTCGGGTTCTTCCGGTTCGCTTGCTTCAACTATTACCTTAATCTTTTCAGATTGTACCGTACCATCCTTTGTTTTTAAATATACATAGGTTTCTCCGGGACTTACATATTTAATTCTGCAGCAATATGATGAATACGAATCTTCATATTCAATAGTTGCTATTTCTGGATTCTCACTTACATATTCAATTAATGATTGTTCATCATCTATTTCTTCAAAATAGTCGATTTCAAAATATTTATCTTCATAAACCGTCCAATCATAAAGAGTTAAATCAGATGTATCTTTAAAATTTATACTCTTTACATTTTGAGCTACGGTTACTTCTACAATATCAGATTTGATAATACTATCTGATGTTTCAAAGTAAAAAGATGTGGAACCTTCTTTTAATCCGGTTATTTCGTAATCTATATATGTGTCAAATAACCAATTTGTAGATGTTCTAAACTCAATGCTTATAATGGATGGATCATCAATTACAACGTTTACATCTGATGCCTCAAAGTCATCTGTATAATTTACGCTAACGCTTAAATCATCAACAGTTACACCACAATAAAAAGTCTCATCTGATATATCCTTAACATCAAAATTTGTTATTCCTGTAATTGATTGTTCTCTACATGCGCATAGGGACAGAACCATACACAGAAATAATATAATAGCGGTTATTTTTTTAACTGTCTTGTTCATTTTTAAAACCTCCAAAATAAAAAAGTGCGTGACCGAAGCCACGCACCGAAAAGCGCAACTCCGATTGTCGCCAAACAAAGCTCAAACAGAAAAGGAAACCCTTATTACCATCCGAGTGGAGTTGCGTTTTTACCGAACTCATATCGGATGATAACCAAAAAAGGGCATAATATTCCCTTGGTATTAAGTTGTCCTTTTCCTTATTCTGCTTTGCTTGGCATAATTATTATACTACAAAGTGAACAACAAATCAATACCATATCGCAATGTTGTCTTTACGAGAATCTCACATCAATCGTCTTGAATTGCTGGAGTTTTCATTGTCCGGAATGATGCTAAAAATTTGGCTTAAGTTTTGGCTTAAGATATAAAAATAACCCTGCATATCGAGAGATATACAGGGTTATAGAGACTTATTTAATCTAAAGGTTTCATTGTGGGGAAGAGGATTACTTCTCTTATGGTGTCTGAATTTGTAAGGAGCATGACCGCTCTATCAACACCGATACCCATACCGCCTGTTGGAGGCATACCATATTCCATAGCGGTTAAGAAATCTTCATCAAGCATTTCTGCCTCGTCGTCACCACGTTCACGAAGCTCCAACTGTTTCATAAAGCGTTCACGCTGAACGATTGGGTCGTTAAGCTCGGAGTATGCATTTGCAAGTTCACTGTGGCAAATAAACAACTCAAAACGCTCGGTAAGGCGTGGGTCTTCTGGAGATGCTTTGGTCAAGGGAGAAACTTCAACCGGGTACATTGTAATAAATGTCGGCTGAATAAGTTTTTCTTCAACTCTCTGGTCGAAGCAAGCGTACAAAGCGTTACCCCAGGTTCTATCAGCGGTTTCAGCGAGTTCAACGCCGATAGCTTCGGCAGCCTTGACTGCCTCTTCGTCGTCGGTGATAGCACCAAAGTCAACACCTGCGTATTCTTTTACAGCATCAACCATTGTAAGTCTTCGCCAACCGGGTGTGAGGTCAATCTTTTCACCCATCCATTCAACTTCGTAAGTGCCGTGAATTTCTTTTGCGGCACCTGAGATTATACCCTCGGCAATATCCATCATATCGTGGAAGTCGGCATAAGCCTGATAAAGCTCAACTGTTGTAAATTCGGGGTTGTGCTTAGGGTCCATACCTTCGTTACGGAAAATTCTGCCGATTTCGTAAACACGGTCCATACCGCCAACTATAAGTCGCTTTAAAGGAAGCTCGGTAGCGATTCTCATATACATAGGTATATTAAGAGTATTATGGTGTGTTATGAAAGGACGGGCAGCCGCACCGCCTACGATAGTGTTAAGTACTGGGGTTTCAACCTCGATGTAATTCATATCGTCAAGATATTTGCGCATAAACTTTATGAACTGTGAGCGGATAATAAAATTGCGCTTAACATTTTCGTTCATAATAAGGTCAACGTATCTCTGACGGAAACGAAGGTCGTTATTGGTAAGACCGTGGAATTTTTCGGGTAACGGCAAAAGCGATTTTGAAAGAAGTGTTATCGATTGTGCGTGTACCGAAATTTCACCAGTTTGTGTCTTGAAAACAAAGCCTTCAACACCTACAATATCGCCGATGTCCCACTTTTTAAATGAAGCGTAAACATCTTCGCCAACATCGTCACGGCGCACATAAAGCTGAATTTTGCCGCTTGTGTCAGACAAACCGACGAAGCTTGCTTTACCCATTATACGACGGGCAACAATTCTACCTGCAATCTTTACGGTTTTATTTTCAAATTCAGGGAAATTATCCTTAATGTTTTTCGAATCATTATCAAAATCAAACTTTGTGATAACAAAGGGGTCGTTGCCGGCTTCTTTTAAAGCTGCAAGCTTTTCACGGCGGATTTTTACTATTTCGTTAAAATCCTGTTCGGGAGCTTGATTCTTCTTATTGTTATTTTGTTCCATATTGTCACTTCCTAAAGTAGTGTCTTAATTCTTTCCGATTTCTAATATCTTAAATCTTAATTCGCCTGCAGGAGCATCAACGATAACTTCATCGCCCTGTTTTTTACCGAGAAGCGCTTTTCCAAGGGGAGATTCGTCAGAAATCTTGCCTTCCATTGGGTCGGCTTCGGTAGAACCTACAACACGGTACTCACATTCTTCGTCAAATTCCATATCGAGTGCTTTTACTTTAACACCGATAACAACAGTCTCTCCGTCGCCTTTTATATCCTCTATTATTTCAACGTTTTTAAGCATAACTTCGATTTCAGCAATTCTGGCTTCAATCTTTGCCTGTTCGTTTTTTGCTTCGTCATATTCACTGTTTTCCGAAAGGTCGCCATAACCACGGGCAACCTTGATTTTTTCAGCAATATCTGCTCTGCCTTGAGTTTTAAGAGTTTCCAACTCTGCCTTTAGTTTTAATAATCCGTCTTCGGTAACTTTAATAGTTTTTGCCATTTGAAAAAAACCACCCTTTTTTATTTTTTACCTGTGACTTGCCTGAATAAGAACTATTATATAATTATTTCTTCTTAAAGTCAAGAATAACTATTTGTGTTTGTCACTAAAATAAAATTAACTAAAAGGTGCCTTTTATTCGTTATTCACAAAAACGGTGTTTTCCAATTGTTGTAATAATAGGTCGGCTTTGTATCCATTTATTTGTGGCAGTAATAGGATTATAGTAGTATATCGCTCCGCCGGAAGGGTCAAGGCCGTTTATTGCATCACGCGCGGCGGAATAAGAACTGTCGGCTACAGGTTCGTAGAATTGACCGTCATCCAGGCAGGAAAAAGCGCCTCTTTGGTAAATCACACCTGAAAGTGTATCTGGGAAAGAGGGGTGTTCAATGCGGTTGAGCACAACAGCACCCACAGCTACTTGTCCTAAATATGGCTCACCACGTGCTTCAGCGGAAATTATACGCGCTAAAAGGTCATAATCCGCCGAAGAATATCCGCCGTAATAGTCATTATCACCATCGGTAATACCAAGCGCTTTTAGGGTGTTTTTACCCGCAATACCGTCAACTGTAAGCCCGTAGTCTTTTTGAAAACGCTCGACAGCCTTTTTTGTGATGGTGCCGAAAATTCCGTCGATATTACTGTTAAAATATCCCTTATCACGCAGAGCGGTTTGAATTTTCTTGACCTCTTCACCTCGTGAACCGATTTTAGAAAGCGCAAATGTGCTTGTTGCAAATAGTGAAAAAATTGCAATTATAGTTACCGAAAATTTTAAAAACTTTTTCATAATATTACCACCTTCGTTTGTATTTTTGCCTTTTTCGTATTTTTTATTACAAACTCTCTTAATACCGCAAAAAGTCACATTGTTTTACATCGTGCTTTGACAAAATATTTCGCACTTTAAGGATATAATTTATTGTGTAAAAATTTTTTCGAAGGTGACAACTATGAGAGAAATTGTTAAGGTTTCGAACAGTACCGAGAAGTTAAAACCAAAGGAAATTTTAATCGCCGCGCTATCACATTTTCTTGTGGGATTGTGCGGTTTTATTGCGACAAAAGGTGTGGTTATGGACAAGCTATTGCCTTTTGGAATGTCGTTTGTGGCGGGCGCTTCGCTTACATATACCCCTGCGGTTGCTATAGGCGTGTTTGTGGGGTATTTTATACCTGCAGTGGGAAACGGCGGTTTTAAGTATTTGGCGGCTATGTTTGCTATACTGTCAATAAAGCTACTTTTAAGTAATTTTAAAAAACTCGTTACTAACGAGGTGTTTTTAAGCGGAATTGCCTTAATTACAGGCTTTTTGACCTCATTAGCCGCTCTTAAAATTGCGGGAGGAAGTATTATTGACGTTGCAAGTGAATCGGTATTGGCAACCGTTGGAACATACTTTATTTGCCGAAGTTTCAAGATACTTTCAAAACAAAATGCAGGGCTTTCTCCTGACGAATTGGCAAGTGTATTGATTGTTATAAATATTTTGCTTTTGGGGCTCAATAACACCAATCCGTTTGGGATATCCTTGGGTAGTATTTTAAGCGTTATGCTTATTTTGGTTTCTTCAAAATATGGGGGAATAATATCGGGCGCTATAAGCGGAATTACCGTGGCATTTACAATGGCTTTAAGCGGTGTTTCAGGTAATATTGGTGTGATTTTTGCCGTATCGGGACTCTTCTGCGGTGTGTTTTCGGCACTTGGAAAGTATGCGCAGGTGTTTATTGCAGTAATTTTAAGCTTTATAGGTGCGGTCTCAAGCGGTGAAACAGCACTGATTTCTGCGACGGTTGCCGAAACTGTTATAGGTTCGGTTTTCTTCATTGCGCTTCCAAGAAGTACGGGGGTATATCTTGGTAAAATCTTTGCCGCATACCCTAAAATATCAGTACCTACAGGCTTTAAAAAATCGATAACAATGCGGCTGCAGTTAGCGTCAAACGCATTAAAGGATGTCTCACAAACGGTAGAACAGGTGGCAACTGAACTTTCAAAAATCAATTCACCCGACTTTTCCACCGTCATAAACGCAATAGAGCAGGACGCTTGTGTTGGCTGTAAATTGCGGATACATTGTTGGGAAAAGAAGCGTACGGATACTGTAAACGCAGTGCTCCAGATGACAAAAGCGGTAAAGCAGGGTGAAATAAGTCCCGAAACCGCCGCACCCGAAGAGTTTAAGGGCAGATGCTTGCGAGTGGGAAGTGTGGGTAATGCCGCATATAGAAGATATACAGACTACGCCTCTAAAATCTCGGCCGAAAACCGTATTGATGAGGTGCGCTCGGTCGTGTCAGACCAATTTGACGGCATTTCTTCAATGCTTAACGATTTGGCGCATGATTTTGAACTTCAGGAAAGATTTGATAATTCTTCGGCGGAAAATGCCTCTTCGGCGCTTAAAAATATCAATATTCACATTGACGAATGCAGCAGCCGAATTGACCGATACGGAAGAATGACGGTTGAATTAAAGCTTAAAAAAACACCCGAACTTGTTATAAACAAGGCTCAGGTGATGAAACTTGTGTCTTTGGCTTGTGAGCGGGATTTTGACATACCGACAGTAAATGAGGTTGGGGGAGAAATATACATTGTGCTTAATGAACGGGCGGAATTAAAAATTGATTTCGGCGCAAGTCAGTCAAGCGCTAATAACAACACCCTTTGCGGTGATGCTTACAAGTTTTTCATCGACCAAAAGGGACATTTTGTAATGATTTTGAGCGACGGAATGGGTACGGGTGGCAGAGCGGCGGTTGACGGCGCAATGGCTTCGGGACTTATGGCAAGGCTTTTAAAAGCGGGGTTTGGATTTAACTGTTCGCTTAAAATTTTAAATTCGTCTATGCTTTTTAAATCTACCGATGAATCATTGGCAACGGTTGATATTGCGAGTATTGATTTATACACGGGTATGACCGAACTTTACAAGGCAGGAGCGGCGCCGACTATTGTACGCCGTTCAGGTAAAACCGGTAAGGCTGAAAGCTCTTCCTTGCCAGCGGGAATACTGCGTGAAATCGGCTTTGATAAGGCAGCTATTAAATGTAGAATAGGTGATATTGTAGTACTGCTTTCGGATGGCGCTGTAAGCGAAGGAACCGATTGGATACGCACCGAAATTGAGGCTTGGCGAGAAGGCTCGGCACAAGATTTAGCCGACCACCTTTGCCTTTGTGCAAAGCGAAGGCGAAGTGAAAAACGCCAGGACGATATTACGGTTATGTGCGCAATTTTGGATAGAGCGGTGTAGAAAAAAACGGTGTTCATCAGAACACCGTTAATATTATGCTTCATATTCGTTGTAAATCTTGCCTGTTTGAAGGTCTTTCCATAAGAATTTTCCGTTTTCTAAAGTCATATAACTATGGGCGGAGTTTTCTTTTGGTATCGATACTGAACCGCAGTTTAAGTATGTAAAATCACCCATATCTTCACATTTTGGTATATGAGTATGCCCGTTTATGAGTATATCGCCTTTTGAAAGTGGTGGGGGAGTTTGTGGGTTATACTTATGCCCGTGGGTAGCGTACAAAATGCGGTTGCCTACGGGAATTACCGCATAATCGGCAAGAATGGGGAAGTCTAACACCATTTGGTCCACTTCGGTATCACAGTTACCCCTGACACACAAAATTTTATCTTTCAAAGGGTTTAAAAGGGCTATTATTTCCTTTGGTGCATACTCTTGGGGCAGGTCGTTACGGGGGCCGTGATATAAAATATCGCCAAGCAACAACATTTTGTCAGCTTTTTCGGTTTCGAATGCTTTTAAGAGCATTTTTAAGTATTTTGCGCTTCCGTGAATGTCTGATGCGATTAAAAACTTCATTTTTCTATTCCTTTACTAAAACTTTTATAATTTCACCGAAAATCATATTATGAAAATCGTTATTTTCGTACCATTTAAGCGGTTCTTTATCGGTAAAATATTTTTCTTCCATAGTTTGAATATATTGTTTTTTACAAATAAGCACAAGACGGGCTTCTTCAAAATAGACAGTGTTGTCACTAAAAACAGGGGTGAGACCTGTCATTTCGGTTTTGTTGACATCTCTGCCCGACATACTTCCGCAAACCTTGTGAATATCTTTTCTATCCCCGTAAAAACTAAGGGCATAATAATCGTTTTCTTTAATGAATTCCATTGTATATCTCTGGGGGCGTATCATAGCAACTGCGGTATCATTACCCCACATTTCGCCCATAAAACCCCAAGAGGCTGTCATCATATTATAGCCATCTTTACCGCCTGCGGATATAAGCATCCATTCGTCAGCGATTAACTTTATCAAATTGCCGTTTATTTCTTTCGGACTTATTTCTTTAAACATAAGCAGTCACTCTCCAATAACATCATTATACTCTAAAATATGCGGTTTTGCAATAATTTATATTTGACTTGAAGTCTAAAGTATGATATTTTAAAATTAGAAATTTTTAGGAGGATTTTCATGAAAAAAAGTTTTTCTTTTACTGCTTTAAAATGGCTGTTAACACTTGTGGTTCTGGGCGGTTATTATTGGCTCATCCTACCACCTATAAATCTTCAAAGCCGTGAATTTTGGCGATTTGTCACATTTGCAGTAATAGCGGTGGTTATTGTTAACGCTTTTTCGCAGATAGTGGCTGTAATAAAGGAAAACAAAAATCCCGTAAAGGTTGCGGGCATCCCCAAAATTAGTCTTAAATCTCTTGGAAAACCTTTAAAATTTGCTTTGATTATTGTGCTTGCAATTACAGTTTTAAGCGGTTTGGCTTCGGTTTTGGGCGCACAAATTTTCAATGCAAAATCCTATAAAGACCTTATCACCATTGAAAACGGAGATTTCACAGCCGATGTTTCCGAAATAAGCCAAGAGCAAATCCCTGTTGTTGACCGTGATACCGCTTCAAGACTTGGGCAGCGAAAACTTGGTGAAATGGCTGATTTGGTATCACAGTTCGAGATTGAAGATATCTATACACAAATCAATTATAAGGGCAGACCTGTCCGTGTAACACCGCTAATGTATGGTGATGTTATCAAGTGGCTTAATAACAGAGTCGAAGGTATTCCCGCCTACATTACGGTTGATATGACAACACAGGAAACCGAGCTTGTTCGCCTGAAAGAAGGTATAAAATATTCCGACAGTGAGTATTTTATGCGTGACCTAAAACGAGCACTTAGGTTTAGATATCCCACCAAGATTTTCGATAATATTTCTTTTGAAATCGACGATAACGGAACACCTTATTGGGTGGCGTCAGTTGTAGATTTCAAAATAGGTTTTTGGAGCGGCAGCGATATTGACGGTGTTGTTATTATGAACGCTCAAACCGGAGACAGTGAATATTATAAACTGGAAGAAGTACCAACTTGGATTGACCAAGTGTTTGATTCTTATATGATTGAACAACAACTTATATATAACGGAAAATACCGTTCAGGATTTTGGAATTCTATCTTTGGTCAGCGTGGAGTATTGCAACCAACCGACGGATATAATTATTTGGCACTCGATGATGATGTGTATCTCTATACAGGTATGACTTCGGTTACAAGTGATGAATCAAATGTTGGCTTTGTGCTTGTAAATCTTCGTACCAAGGCTACTAAATTCTACACAATTCCGGGCGCTGAAGAATATTCTGCAATGAGTTCTGCCGAAGGTCAGGTACAGCATCTTAACTACAATGCAACCTTCCCGTTGCTTCTCAATGTTTCTGACAGACCGACCTATTTTATGTCGCTTAAAGACGGCGCAGGACTTGTTAAAATGTACGCTTTTGTTGATGTTAATCAGTATCAGATAGTAGGTACAGGCAACTCGGTTGAAAGCGCAAGGGCTGACTATATTTCAAAGCTTAAAACCGAAAATGTGACTGAAGTTCCCGAAACCGAGCCTAATGAAATTACGGGCGTTATTGAAAATATAAATTCCGCTGTGGTTGAGGGAAATACAGTTTATTATATCAAACTTCAACAAAACAGCGAAATCTACACCGCTATAGTTACAAAATCTGATTATTTGCCCTTTGCAAAGAACGGCGATACTGTTAAAATTACAGTAAGCGGTAAGGTTATAAATACAATTGAATTTGAATAAAAAAGAAAACTCCGCTTGGGGCACCCTCCGTAAGGAAGGTGCCCCAAAGGTGTGGCTCTTGTATCAAAATTAAATAATTGGTTTTGTTAAGCGGTATAGCTATTGGCTATACCGTTTTTTGTTACACACCTTTTCACAGTGTGTAACCCACTATGACACTTTCAATAC
>JAFYLF010000114.1 GCA_017537195.1 Clostridia bacterium | reverse complement strand
TCACAATTTGAAAATTTGTTTTACGGGCGATTCACGAATCGCCCGTAAAAACGCACGAAACCCAAACGGGCGATTCGTGAATCGCCCCTACAAAATGTGATAAGGAGATTTATATATGAAAGCAACAGGCAAAACGCTCCGCTTTGCTACGCGAGTGAATAGAGAATAATGAATAGTGAATAATTTCGGTGTGCCTTCGGCACGATATAAATAATGTCGGCAAAGCCGACACATTAATTATTCATTTTTCATTATTCATTAAATCAAGAAAAAGAGGAGTTAATTATATTATGAAAGCAACTGGTATTGTTAGAAGAATTGAGGCTCGTGTTATAATAACACAAAAGTGTGATAAAGCCTTATGAATACTGGGTTTTGGGGCAGTTTTTGAAGAAAAATTTTTGACGAAAAACAGCATATTTTGACCAATACATAACAAAAGCGAGGTGAAATTCACCTCGCTTTTATATATTTTCTGTATTCACCTGCGCTTTTTTTCATAAATCTTTTAAATACGCGACAAAAGCTTTTCGAATCTGCAAAACCGGTTTCACAGGCAATTTTTTCAATGGTATAGTTGGTTTCGCTCAGCAGCATACACGCAATCTCAATTCGATGGCGGTTGAGAGTGCTGTGAAAGGTGTCGCCCGTTATGGCCTTGAAAATCTTACAGAAATTGCTTTTGCTGTACCCACAGGATGTGCTTATATTTTCAATGTTAAGCGGTTCGTAGTAGTTGTTGTAAATTTTCTCGAGTGCCCTCTCTACTTTTTCAATATCAGTCATTTTCTTATTTTGAGCAGTATCATTATCGATATCACAAGTTATCTGCAAAAGCAAAGCGCTGATTTTATAAAGATTGCCCTTAATAAACAGCTCCTTTAATGCCGAGTTTGACTTGTGCATCCGCGCGATTTCTTCCAATAACTCCACCATCTCATTATTTGCACTTTCGGTTGTAGAATCGTTTTTTTGATACAAGCGACAGGTGGTAGTGTAATTTGTAAATTCTTTGAAAAATTCTCCAAGAAATGCATAACCCACATCGATGGTAAGCATTTCTCCATACCTATTATTTGCAGGAATTTCGTGGGAAGCCATCGGCGAAATAATTAAAAAATCCCCTTGCCTAAGGGAGTATAGTTTGTTTTCGCAAATGACGTTATATTCACCCTTTAAGCAATAACTTAACTCAAACTCAGGATGACGATGTGTTTCGAATTCAAAAGCTTTTCCGACAAAAATAAAAAACGGATTGCTCCCGAGAAGCAATTTTTGGTAAAGCATTACTATCACCTCACACGGAAAATTATACACTACAACGAAATGTAATGCAATGGGTTTGTGAATTTTTGCGAATTTTTAGAGAATATTAGAGGTGTATTTTACGATTTCGTATGCTAATATAAAATTGCAAGAAAGGAGACGGCTTATGAAATATATAGGAGCACAGTTATATACTGTAAGAGAAAAGCTTACGTCAAGCGATGAAATAAAAACTACACTTGCGGAAATTAAGAATATAGGATATAATTCCGTTCAACTTTTTGGCTCCATAGATTTGGCAAGTTCTCATGCAAAGGCTGCTAAAGAAGAGGGACTTACGATTTTGGGTGTTTTGACCGATTTATCCGAGTGTGAATTAAAATCAAAAGAATGGTTTGATTTGTGTAAAGAATATAATATTAAAGATATTGGAGTCAGCTCAAATTTTTCCGAGTGTCAGGACACCAAAGCTTATATAAAAAGAGTAAATATGTTTGCAACAGAGGCAAACGACAAAGGGTTTACGTTTTCTTATCACAACCATGGTCACGAGTTTATTAAACTTGATTCGGGAGAGATTCCGATGTTCAGTTTCTTAGAGGGATTTGAAACTGAAACAGTTAATTTTATGCCGGATACATACTGGTTACATGATGGCGGATATGATGTGCGGCATTTTTTGGAGCAAACCAATGGACGCGTTAAAATATTGCACCTTAAGGATATGAAACGCACCGAGGAGGGACATACCTTTGCCGAGTTAGGAAATGGCAATCTTTATTTCGAAGGAATTATAAATACTGCGATGAATTGTGATATCACGAATTTTATCGTTGAGCAGGATATTTGTGAAGGCGATGCTATTGAAAGCTTAAAGCAAAGCTATAAGTTTATTAAATCGCTTTTGGAGGTGTGAGTATGGAAAAATTACAATTAGGGACAGCGCGTGAGATTATAACTCCTGAGGTGGGCGGTCAACTTTACGGCTACGCCCCCGATGTTTTTTCGGAATCGGTAGAAGATGACCTAACTGTAGCCGCCTTTTACTTCAAGCAAGGTAAAACACAGGCTTTATTGTTAAGCGTTACGGTGTGTCTTATTCAGACAGAACTTGCAGAAAACATTATCTCCCAAATTGAGCAAAAATATAAAATTCCAAAAGAGAACTGTATGCTTTGTGCGACGCATACACATTCAGGTCCAAACACCTGCGGAGAGGTCGGATGGGGAGACATAGATCAGTATTACTGCACCAAAATATTTGTTCCTCGAATTCTTTCGGCAGTTGAAAAGGCGATCAGTAATATGCAATCTGTTAAAATGGGTGTTGCATCGGGCAATAGCTTTGTAGGCATAAACCGAAGAGAACTGAGTATGGAAAACTTTATTGAATTAGGGCAGAATCCATGGGGAAGCTTTAATCCAAAAATGACAATCGTATCTTTTATAAACGACTTGGGAGAAAACGTTGCAATCCTTATTCACTATGGGGCTCACGGAACTGCCGCAGGAAAAAATCACGAAATCACACGCGATTGGTCCGGGATAATGATAGACGAACTTGAAAAGCAAAGCGGCGCACTGACAGCGTTTTTTAACGGACCTGAAGGAGATATCGGCCCCAGACTATCAAATGGGCAAACTGTTGGAGATATAAGCTATGTACGCGAATTGGGAAAAGTTGCTGCAAAAGATGCCGTGCGTATATATAGAAATATTTCAGATTTTAGTGTTCCGAAGCTTTTGGTTTCGAATAAAAGTCTTACTGTTCCGCTTAAAAAGCGCATC
>JAFYLF010000113.1 GCA_017537195.1 Clostridia bacterium | reverse complement strand
CGAAGCATTGTTGGCGGTGCGCAGAAGGTAGTGATATTGTATTTTGCAAACATCGGCAAAATATCGTCAGCATCAAACTTGTCAAAGTCATAAACAAATACCGCACCTTCGCAAAGCCACTGGCCGTATAACTTGCCCCAAAGTGATTTACCCCAACCTGTGTCGGAAATCGTAAGGTGCAAACCGTCACGTTCACAGCAGTGCCAATATTTAGCGGTTACAAAATGACCTAAAGCGTAGGTATGCTTGTGAGCTGCCATTTTCGGATTGCCTGTAGTACCCGAGGTAAAGAACATCAATGCCGCCTCGTCACCCGAAGATGCATTTTCCGGACGGTCATATTTACCGGAGAATAACTTATATTCACTATCAAAATCGTGCCAGCCGTCACGTTTTCCGCCAACCATTATAAGTTGCTTTACTAAAGGGCAGTTCTTTGCTGCACGTTCTGCAATTTCAGCTGTATCTCCGTCAGCAGTACAGACAACAGCGCTGATGCCTGCGGCTTTGTATCTATATTCAAAATCGTGGTCCTTAAGCTGATTTGTAGCAGGTATTGCCACTGCGCCGATTTTGTGAAGCGCTATCATGCTGAACCAGAACTGATAATGTCTTTTAAGCACAAGCATTACCTTGTCACCACGCTTGATACCCAAAGAAGTGAAGTAATTAGCGCATTGGTTAGAAGCACGTTTGATATCTTTAAAGGTAAAACGGCGTTCGGTCTTATTTTTATCAAGGTGAAGCATAGCCAATTTTTCGGGATACTTATCAGCAATACCGTCAACAACATCAAAACCAAAGTTGAAAACATCGGTATTCTTGAAACGAATATCCTGCAAAGCCCCGTTTTCGTCTTCTACAGTTTCAACAAACTTTTCACAAACAAGGCTTTCGCTCTTTTTAGCCGAAGCAATACTCTTTCTGACAGTCTCTTCCTTTACTTCTTCGCCAGGTAAAACTACTGCGCAGAATACACAGTCAGCGCCATCAACCGCTATCATACCGTGGGGTATAGAAGAATTATAATAAATACTGTCACCCTCATGCAAAACTTCGGTATGATTACCTACCTGAACCTTTAGCGAGCCGCTCAAAATAAAGTCAAATTCCTGACCGGAGTGGGTTGAAAGATGTATAGGTTTGTTTTGCTGTGAAGCAGAATATTCATAACGTACAAAATACGGCTCTGCAATTTTATCACGGAACTTAGGCGCTAAATTAGTGATATCAATTCCGTCTTCCTTAGCGGTTTTTTGTCCCTTGCCCTTACGGGTAACTGTATAGGTGGAAAGCTTGGCCGTTCTACCCTCCAAAAGTTCGGTCATTTCAACATCAAATGCCACTGCGCACTTGTGAATGAACGAAAAGGGAATATCTGCATTTGCGCTTTCAAATGTAATATACTGTTCTTCGCTCACTTCGGTTTTTTCAGCCATCTGGGCTTCGGTCCAACCCATAATTTCGCGCAACTCTTTAATTCGTGAAGCTATCTCCATAAGCTGCTCTTTTGCGGTGTTGGTTGTCATTTTAATTACTCCCTTTCGTTTTAATTTAAAAATAAAAAACACCCATCTCAAATTTCTTTGAGACGGGTGATTAAAAACACTCGCGGTACCACTCAAATTGCAGAAAATCTGCCACTCTTGGAATCAAACAATTCCTATGCCTTTACGCAGCAATCACGGAAAAACCTACTACTGTTTCAGCCTTTCAGCTCGGAAGGGATGAGTTATAAGGATTCTCGCTATCGGCTCACAGCAACCGCCGACTCTCTGGAAACAAGGTGTCCAAACCGTCTTCGTCAAAGCTTTTAAAATTTGGTTATTTCATATTGTATCACCGTTTTTACAATTTGTCAACAATTTTATTGATTTTTTAATGTAAAATCAAGTATAATAACGTTATATTATATGAATAGGGGGATTAAAAAGTGCAAAAATTGGGCATAAATCTTGATGTGTTCAGGAATTCCGATTATGAAGAACAGATTAAAATCATACAAGATTTGGGCTTCCGTGCTATATCCAGCGATATGTCGTATAACCAATCTCCCGAACATACCGCCGAGCTTTGCAACCGTTACTCGCTTGAATATCAGTTTGTTCACGCAGTTTTCAAAGGCATTAACAATATATGGCTTGACAATATAGATGGTGACGAAATCTTAAAATCCCTTTTATCAAATATAGACAGTTGCAGTCGTGCCAATGTGCCGATTACGGTAGTGCATCTTTCGTCAAGCTATACTCCTCCGCCGATTTCCAAAATTGGAAAAGACCGATTTAAAGCACTTGTAGAACACGCAAGTAACAAAAATGTAAAGATCGCATTTGAAAATCTTCGTATGCCCGAATATTTAAAATGGGCAATGGATACATTTAAAGATAATAATTATGTGGGATTTTGCTGGGACATAGGGCATGAAAACTGCTTTACAAGGGATACTCACTATATGTCACTTTACGGTGACCGACTTCTTTGCACCCATATTCACGATAATTTTGGAGAACTCGGTTGTGACCTACACCTTATCCCATTTGACGGAAAAATAGATTTTAATAAAGTGGCTTCACACCTTAAAAACAGCAATTATAACGGTCCGCTTATGCTTGAAGTTTTTGCCAAGAATAACATATATAATAATGTGACCCCTTTGAAGTTTTATGAAAATGCGTATAACGCTATTGAAAAAATCCAAAAAATGATACTCGACTGAAGGCGAATTTAATGTTCAAAAAACCCCTTAAAAAAGCATTCATAGCAATCGCTTTTTTCTTGAGCTTTTGCGCTCTTTTTTCAGCGCATTGGTATATCACCGTTTTCGGCAAGGTGGGCTTTCGTTCCATACTTTTCACCCTGTTTTCTTCAATGTCAGGTACTGCCAGCGGTATAGTTTGTGACTGGCTTTTAAAAGGACTCTTACCCAGTCTTATCTGTACTGCCATTCTGTGTATTTTTTATTTTTCAAAAATTAAAATTAAAAATACAATTAAAAATACCATTTGTATTATCCTTTGTTTGTGTCTTTGGGGATATGGTATTTGGGTGGTAGAAATACCCTCTTTTGTGAGCGGTACGGTTTCAAAAACCGAGCTTTATGACCAATATTATGTTGCTCCCAATACTACAAAAATCACATTCCCCGAAAAAAAGCGCAACCTTATATATATCATTTTGGAATCTATGGAAACAACATATTTTTCAAAAAATCAAGGCGGAGCTTTAAAAGAGAATATCATACCCGAACTATATAATTTAGCAAAAGAAAACACAAATTTCTCCCATAACACCGATATCGGCGGTTGGGGCTTTGTGACAAATACCAGTTGGACATCTGCCGCTCTCGTTGCGCAAACTGCGGGCGTTCCCCTTTCAATGCCTTTACAATATACTGTGCCAAAGGATGACAGCAATTTTGTTCCAAATATCACAACACTTAATGACGTTCTGCACCAAAACGGATATATACAAACTGTTATGTTCGGCTCAAAGGCTTCCTATGGTGGCAGAAGTAACTATTTTTCACAACACGGTGTTGACAAAATTTTAGATTACGAATCAGCCAAAGCAGACGGTATTATCCCAAAAGATTACAATGTTTGGTGGGTATGGAAGACAGCAAATTAATCGCTTACGCAAAGCAAGAACTTGCTTCCCTTTCTCAAGAAAATAAACCTTTCAGTTTTACAATGCTTACTGCTGATACGCATCATATTTCGGGTTATGTATGCGAAAATTGCCAAAACCAATTCGGCACTCAATATGAAAATGTTTTAAGCTGCTCCTCAAAACAAATTTACGAGTTTGTTGAATGGCTAAAAGCGCAACCCTTTTATGAAAATACAACGGTTATCGTAATTGGCGACCATTTGAGTATGGATGCGCAGTTTATAAGAGAAAACACCGAAAAAGGTTATAAACGTCATGTTTATAACTGCTTTATAAACTCCGCAATTGAACCTGAAAATGTGCAAAACCGAGCTTTTACCCCAATGGATATCTTCCCCACCACACTCGCTTCACTCGGCTGTGAAATAGAGGGTGATAGATTAGGTCTCGGTACAAATCTATTTTCAAAAAGGCAAACCCTCGCAGAAGAAATAACTATAGACAAACTCAACCGAGAAATAAATAAAAGTTCAGATTATTATTTGGAAAACTTTATAAAATAGCAAAAACTCAATCAGCTTACTGATTGAGCTTTTTTATTCGCCTTTGTATTTCTTTCGTGTCGCCATTCCGCCACGTATATGGCGTTCTTTTTTGTTTTTTTCGAGCACCGCTTTTACCTGTCGGTAAAGCGCAGGATTATCGTGTGATAACCTCTCGGTAACATCTTTATGTACTGTAGATTTACTGATTTTAAATACCTTTGCGGCGGCTCTGACAGTAGCCCCCGTATCCAAAATATATTCACCCAATACTATCGCTCTTTGTGGCACCGTCCTGCTCATACAATCAACTCCTAAAAGGACTATTTAATTGTATGAAAGAAATTCAAAAATTATGTTTTTAGTGTATAAAAAATCCATCTATTTAAAAGTTGGCGTTAAAATCTCCTTTTCTCCTTGTAGTAGAGTGATTTAAGAAACTCTACTGTCAGTATTTTTTGATTATAGTTAATTTGCTATTCGGTAGATTGAATTTTAAGCCAATAATATATATACTAAATCTTGGCAAATACTATTTTAGGAGACCTCTTATGAAAAATTATAAAATTGTTGCCGATTCTTCGGCTGATATGTTTACGCTCGGCAGTTTTCCTTTTGACGTAGCACCGCTTAAAATCATAACCGACCAAAAAGAATTTACAGATACACAAAACTTAAATTTAAAAGAAATGGTAGATTTCCTTGCAAGCTACAAGGGTAAATCTTCAAGCTCATGCCCCAATCCCGAAGACTGGCTTGAAACTTTTGGAGATAGTGAAAACATATTTTGTGTGGCGATAACCGGTACGCTTTCGGGCAGTTATAACTCAGCGCTAATTGCAAAAAATATTTATGGGGAAAAACACCCCGATCGAAAGGTTTTTGTTATAAACTCACTGTCAGCTGGTCCTGAGCTAAGGCTTATAATCGAAAAACTAAAAGAATTGATTTTAGCAGAAAATTCTTTTGATGAAATATGTGAAAAAATCACCGAGTATATGAACCACACAGGGCTTCTATTTATGCTCGAATCAATGAAGAATTTAGCCAACAATGGCAGAGTAAGCCACCTTATTGCAAAAGCAGCCGGACTTTTAGGTATTCGTGTTGTGGGAAAAGCCAGTAACAAAGGTGATTTACAGCCGCTCAACAAATGCAAAGGGCAAGAAAAAGCCTTAAGTTGTATTGTGGATAAAATCAAAGAAGCCGGTTGCAGAAACGGCAAAATTCACATTGCTCACTGCTTTAACCCAACAGCCGCAGAAAAACTAAAGAAAAAACTTTATATTGAATTGCCACACGCGAAAGTTGAAATTTATAATTGCGCCGGACTGTGTAGTTTTTACGCTGAAAAAGGCGGTTTGCTCGTAGGTTTTGAAAAATTCTAAGATTTAAGGGAAGAAGTTTTTTACTTCTTCCCCTTTTATTTGTGACCATTTAATCATAACCCCGACAAGTCGTCGGTTATGGTTTTTATTTTATCCAAGAACCGCTACTATCTAAATAATACCAGGTGTTATCAAGATAAACCCAACCTGTCTGCATAGCGCCGCCGCTGTTCAAATAATACCAAGTGTTATTTAAGCGAAGCCAACCGGTTTGCATTTCGCCATATTCATTAAGATAATACCAAGTGTTGTTGAGATGTAGCCAACCGGTCTTCATCTCACCGGTACTATTCAAATAATACCAAGTGCTACCAAGTTTTAACCAGCCGTTTTTCATTGCGCCGCTCGCACTTAAATAATACCAGTTGCCCCCAAGCCTTAACCAGCCTGTTTGCATCTCACCGTATTCATTGAGATAATACCAAGTATTGTTGAGATATAGCCAACCTGTCTTCATAGCGCCGTTTTCATTAAGGTAGTACCAGGTATCGCCCAATTTTAACCAACCCGTTTTCATTTGGCCGTTATCACCTAAATAATACCAATTATTGCCGTGCCTTAACCAACCAATTTTTATAGTTCCGTCATCACCGAGATAATACCATTTTCCACCGAGATGCAACCAACCTACTGCCATTTCACCCGAAGGCTTTAAATATGTGATTTTTCCGTTTTCTTCGAACCAGCCAAAGTTAATATATCCGTTTGAATAGTAAAACTTTTTTCCGCCGATTTCTTGCCAACCGTCAGGCTTTTCATACCAATCAAACAGCACATTAAAGTCCACGCTATTATCTTTTATTCCATCAACCGAGCCTATAGAAGTATATTGCCACATTATATAATTTTTGATGCTATCTTTCGGAACAAAAGTACCGCTCGGCAGACCATCGTTAACACCGTAATTGGCTATCCATTTATAGTAGGCATTAAATTCAGGGTCATTAAGATAATTATCCCAATAATTCTGGTTTGCATATATACCAGGCTTATATCCGTTTTCAATAAATACTGACATATAAACCTTTGCTATTGCGATTAAATCGCACTTTCCGCCGTCTTCTTCAATATCAACGAATACAGGATAAGTCGGTTTAGCGCCTGTTTCTTTCAAAATTCCAATAACATTTTGCGCTTGAATTTTAGCCATCTCGACGGTGGTTGCGGTATTATAATGATATGTACCGTAGGGTATTTCAAGCCGATTTAAATTCTCAATATATTCGGCAAATTTTCTATCGGTCGAATCACCATTGTTAACCGTGGTATTACCACCATAACTGCTACGAAGAATAACCGCATCCACATCGGTAGCATTTAGCTTATCCCAGTCAATATCACCCTGCCATTTAGAAATATCTATAACAAAGGCTTTAGTTCCTTCCACACACTTACCCGTATTATCAAAAAGATACTTTTTACCTTCAATAGTTGCCCAGCCGACAGTCATCTCACCTTGGTCATTAAAGTGATATTTAGCGCCTTTAATCTCTGCAAAGCCTGTAGCCATCGCACCATAGTCATCCAAGTGATAACGCTTACCCTCTATATCCAGCCAACCGGTTTGCATTGCGCCGTACTCATCTATGTAATATCTTTTTCCGTCAACATCGGTCCAGCCGGTCTGCATTACGCCGTCACTGTCAAAATAATACCATCTGCCGTCTAACAAAAGCCAATCGGTTTGCAAGGTTCCGTCATCTTTTACATACACCCAATGGTTTTCAACACGAACCCAACCCCTATTATCTGTTATATTATCACCGACTTCTTCGGCGCTAACACTTAAAAAGCTCAAAAAAAGTACCGACGTTATTAGAATTGCTAGTATTTTTTTCATTTATTGCCTAACCTTTCAATTTATAACTACAAGTATCAAAATAAAAATAACACATATAAAATATATTACTATTTTCGTCTTGTATTGTCAATGGAATTATAAGGTATTTATGAAGTTCTTTTCCACATATAACGGATACCGCCCTTGCTATAAACCTGCACATATAAAGCATTTTTGGTGCCCGAACCGCCAGGGGTAAAGCTTCCGCCATAAGACGCGAATTGCGGATTTATATAAAATGATGTTCCCGTGTCATCATCATCCACATAATAACGGTATGTTGCATTTGCTCCGCTATATTTCTGTTCATTCACTGTACCCATGGCACCATTACTGCCTTTAAAGGGCATATTTACAGTTGGCGGCAAGGTGTTTTTATTGTCATTCCAAAACCAAATTGCCGTGCAACCCGCATCACAATGTCCGCTTACATAAAGGTCTGCGACCACCTCGCCTACTATACCCTTAGTATTAACCTTTAATGTTCCGAATTCAAATGTTAAAACACCGCTAACATACGATTTAATATGCGGGATGCATTGGCTTAATATATCAGAAACAGATACTCCTTCATTACTGTTATAAGTTTTTATACTGGAGTTCGAGGCGCATTGAACACTTGAAGCCAACAATTCACCGCCGTAAAAGGTTCTGATAAGTTCCCATGTGCCGCCAATCGTCTGGGCGGGGTTAACACTGCTGTTTGCTGTAGTAAATATACTACCTACAGGATATAAATTATCATAGCAATCACTAATTTGTCCCTCTAATTCCTGAACAAAGCCATCTACCTGTGTTTTTTGATAATAAGGGGTAAGGTCAATCTCTACCTGTTTTGTGGTGATGTATTCCCATTGTCCTCCGGTCCAGATATATTCATCAAAAAGATTTTGCTCGCTTGGTTCCTTGCTTGGCACAAGATAAATTTTATTTGCAAGTCCAGTTTGGGGCAAGCCGTCAACCACCTTTATAAAATCAAAGGTAGCAAGTTCTTCATCCACATATTTCTTCGTTGCAACTGTATTATCAGTAGGGTCCATTCCCATTGACAACACTTCGGCGTGACCGTCCTTATACACTTCAAAAGCATTAGAACGGTCATTAGAAGTTCCGTTACCCACTTCAAAAATAGTATCGCTCTTGTTATCATTATAAGAGCCTATCACAAACTGGCAGTCACTATCGGCTATTGTATTTGTACCACCTGCGTGAGAAAATATTCCTGCGGCGGAGTTATTGGCATAATCGTTAAAAATCTCACCGCCTTGTTCGGTTTTAACCCCTACGCTGTCGCCCTTGTCGCCTTTATCACCTTTATCGCCTTTGTCGCCCTTGTCACCGATATCACCCTTATCACCTTTGTCACCCTTTAATCCAATATCACCCTTGTCACCTTTTTCGCCCTTATCGCCTTTCTCTCCTTTAAAAAGGCCGTTATCGGCATCTGCGCGAACTGACTGCGCCACCTGTTTAGTTTCAGTCATAATGCCAACAATCTGGCTGTACTCATCGGGTGTTGGGTCCGCCGGTGCGTCCCCCAAAGCATAACCGCTTGTAAACACCTTAATTTTTTCCTGTGTGGCGGTGGCTAATTTTGCGCCGTTTACACCAAATACAGACAAGGTGAACTCATCACCCTTTAGCACTTCAAACGGTATGTAGCATTCATCATCTGATAAGCATAAATTGCTTTCACCGTCTAAAATAACATTAATTGGCTCGACACCCTTTGCAGAAAAAACTGCAGTTTTTTGATAATCCTTCCAATTATCGCTGAATAAAAATTTGATTGTTTCATGTTTTGCGCTGTCAGAAACCGCATTTGCGAAAGTATCGTTTCTAACAGTCAATACATTGTTTGAATGTACCTCAACACAAATCATAAAATTTTACCTCCTTAAATTTTATAATTCTATTATCCACAAAACAAAACCGACATTCACCGACATCTTTTTATTTTTTGAAAAAAATCAGGCTGCCTTACCACTAAAACAGTAAAACAGCCTTTAAAATTTATAATTATTCAAATCTTTTTTTCCAAGCGTTCTTGCAAATAAGACATATCCCAGTTCCCAAAGCCGCTATCACAACCAAAGTGCCAAGGGTGAAATCCCAACCCTTTTGTTCTGATAAAAATGCTATGCCATAGGTCGAAATCGCACTACCTATATAAGTGCAACTGTTAATAACTCCCGAAACGGTTGAAACCTTACCGCTTTTTTCGAAAAACTGCGGAACCATGCAAACCAGAAGCAAATTCACTCCGTGCATACAACCCGAAAGTATTGCAAATAAAGCAACCGAGCTTATGATACTAACACCCGAAAGGAAGTAAATACCGACTGCCGAAACGGTGCCTATGCCGAAAAGCAACGCCGCGCAGGTTATCGGGTTAGTAAACTTTTTAACATAAATCTTTGTTGCAAGCTGTATGCAAATAATAGCGAAAATAGGTAACACTACACCTGTTAAAATTGAAATTGCATCGCCCAAATCATAAGAAGTTTTGATATACGAAGGCATCCAAGTAGCAATTCCGTCGCGAAGTGAGCCTTGCAAAATAATCGCTATCATTATAAAAATCATAAGCGGAGTAAATAGATTATACTTTTTATCAATGCTGACTTCTCCACTCACCTTTTCGCGCTTTTGCACACCTACTTCAAAAGAGTATTTGTTCCAAAAAATCATCATCAAAGCGCCACACAATGCTGCAAACCAAAATACCGATTTCCAACCAAGAAGCGACACAATAATCGGTGCTAATAAGTAAATAACTATAGTACCTATGTTACCGCCCCACACAACCTTTGCAGTGGTGTTTTTATAATCCTCTGCCGAAAGCAACATAGTCATTAGTCTTACAATAGGCGGCCACATAAGGCTTTGTGCAAAGCCATTCACACACCATACACCTGCCAATAAGTAAGGGTTTGGGCAAAAAGGAATTAAGACATTCATAAGCACTGTAAGGCAAAGACCATATGTAACAAGTCTCTTAGGCGATATTCTATCACCTAATGCTCCGCTTATAATTTGTCCCACCCCGTAGGTTACAAAGCTTCCCGTAACCGCTAACGACAACAAGCTTTCCGAAAAGCCGGTATCACTTTGCATTGCAACGATAACTGCACCATAGTTAATGCGGGTAATATAACTTACCATATAAGTTACCGAAAACAAAAACGCCAAAAAATTTATATCTCGCTTTTTGCTTAATTTTTGCATTTAACTTTCTCCACCTGTGAAGATGTTTATACCATTTTCTTTATATAATTCCTTAAGCTCATTCGGTAAATTAGAATCGGTTATATAAATATAATCGCTCTTCATATCAGCAAGCTTTAAAAGCGCTGTTTTTTCAAATTTGCTACTATCAGCTAATACAAATATTTCACTTGAATTTTGTAGTATTACCTTTTGAATATCATAAAATTCTTGACGATAATCACATATACCGTGTTCAAGAGATATGGCGGTTGTAAAAATAAACGCTTTTTGTGCATAAAGAGAAGAATACATATTAACCGTCAAGGAACCGTAAAAAGTATTTTCTTCTTTTATAAAATGACCGCCGCACAATATAACCGAAAACTCTTTATAAGAATTTAAAATATTAAAAACATCTAAAGAGTGGGTTATAACCGTAAGCTTTGTGAATTTTTCTTTTAATGCTTCTGCAAAAAATGTTGCTGTGCTTCCCGCATCTACCGAAATAATATCGCCTTCGTTTATAAACTCGCAAGCTTTAAGTGACAAGGCTTTCTTTTGATCGCCGTGTTCAGTATTTCTCTGGCTCAAAACCGAAAAAGCGTTCATACCTGTTTTTGCAACAGCACCGCCGTGAACACGGGTAAGAAGTCCTTTCTTTTCCATTTCGAGCAAATCGCGGCGAACAGTTTCAATAGAAACTGCAAATTTTTCAACGAGATTTGCCACCGTAACAGCATTGTTTTTAAGTATCATTTCGTATATAATGTCTTGTCTTTCTTTTGCAAACAAATCCATACACCTCCAACAACTTCCACATAATACCACATCGCACTACCTTTGTCAACAATAAAAAATACGCCGCAGGCTTTTTGCCCACGGCGCTTAAAATTTATATTATTTTGTACCAAATAGACGGTCGCCCGCATCTCCAAGACCTGGAAGAATATATCCGTTTTCATTAAGACATCTATCAAGTGTTGAAACATAAATCGGAACATCAGGATGAGTCTCGGCAACCTTACTGACACCTTCAGGTGCGCCAATAACTGCCATAAACTTAATATCCTTACAACCACGCTTTTTAAGTTGACCGATAGCGTCACAAGCGCTTCCGCCCGTTGCTAACATCGGGTCAACCACAAGCACAAGCTTGTCTTCTATACCATCGGGAAGTTTGCAATAATATTCCATCGGCTCCAGGGTTTCTTCATTACGGCAAAGACCTATATGCCCTACCCTTGCTGAAGGAAAAAGCACATGAATACCGTTAACCATACCGAGTCCTGCTCTTAAAATGGGAACGATAACAATTGCGTTATCCTTAACCATTTCTTGATTACAAGTTTCGAGCGGAGTTGTAACCTCACATTTAACTGTAGGCACACCCTCACGCAAGCATTCAAAGGTCATAAGAGTGGTTATTTCTTCAACCAACTCACGAAACTCCTTCATGCTTGTTTTTTCATCACGAAGAATTGCAATCTTATGCTTTATAAGCGGATGGTCAAAAATTGTTACATTCGGATAATTTTTCATAAGGGATTATTCGCCTTTCTTTCTATGAAGAACGATATTAACAATAATACCAAGGATAAGTGAGCAAGCAATAGCAGTAATAGTAACCTTACCGATAGCCATAGCCATACCACCGATACCTGGGATAAGGATAGCAGAAACAGTGAAGAGATTTGCATTATCTTCCAAATCAACCTTTTGAATCATCTTAAGACCTGATACTGCGATAAAGCCATAAAGAGTGATACAAACACCGCCCATTACACAACCGGGGATAGAATCAAGGAATGCAACAAAGGGTGATACGAAGGAAATTAAAAGTGCCATAATAGCGGTTGTAGTGATTGTAGCAACCGAAGCATTGCGAGTAATAGCAACACAGCCAACAGATTCGCCGTATGTTGTATTGGGGCAACCGCCGAAAACAGCGCCTACTGCCGAACCCACACCGTCACCGAGAAGTGTGCGGTGAAGACCTGGGTCTTCGAGAAGTTCTTTTTCAATAATGCTTGAAAGGTTTTTGTGGTCAGCAATATGTTCTGCAAATACAACGAAAGCCACAGGAACATAAGCTACAGCCACTGTAGCAAGATAAGAACCGCTAAAGTTTTTAAGTCCGTCAATAGCTTTAAGGAAAGTAAACTGAGGAACTGCTATAAATGTTTTAACACCAACACCTTCAGCCACAAGTGCCTGGAATGGTGCAAAATCAATAATCTTAAGTGCATCGTTACCTGTAGCATAACCAATACCTGTGAAAATCATACCAACAGCGTAACCAGCAAGTATACCAATTATAAAAGGAATGAGCTTTGTCATCTTCTTGCCGTATGTAGAGCAAAGAATTACAACAAATAAGGTAACCATTGCGCAAATAAATGATACCCAGCTAAAACCGCCCATTATGAATGAGCCATTACCGTCTTGTGCTCCATAAGAGAATACATCTTTAATCGCAGCGCCGGCAAGAGAAAGACCGATAAGAGCAACTGTAGGGCCGATAACTACTGGAGGCATAAGCTTGTTTATCCACTTAACACCAACGAGTTTAACTACAATTGCAATAACTACATAAACAAGACCTGCAAACAAAGCACCAAGAATAAGACCTAAATAACCGAGAGCTACAAAAGAGCCTGCGCCTGCGAAGGCTGCGCACATAGAACCGATAAATGCGAATGAAGAACCTAAGAAAACAGGACTGCGGAACTTTGTGAAAAGCTGATAAACAATAGTACCTACACCTGCGCCAAAAAGAGCAGCAGATGCGCTCATACCGTTACCTACAATAGCAGGAACTGCGATTGTTGCCGCAAGAATTGCAAGTAATTGTTGGATAGCAAACACTATCATTGCGCCGAACTTCGGCTTGTCATGAATGTCATAAACCAAATTTTTTGCCATAAGAACCCCTCCAAAAATTTTAATTAGACAAATTTTATTCGCCCTTATTTGACATTTTACCACAATATATTGTGTTTTGCAAACCCTAAATTACAGTTTTAGACACAAATTTAAATTTTTATGCAATTCGCATAAATAAAGAACTGCTTTTTTGTCACATAAAAAAAGAAGACTTTTAAAGTCTTCTTAAAAACTAATTATTTTATGCTTTTTTTATAATAATTTCATCAAGTGAACGTTTAGGCACACATAGCGTTTCATTTTCCAAATAATATTTGATGTCGCCGTCAATCATTGCAACCTGTTTTGGTTCTTCAGCAGGGTAACCGAGCGCTATCACACAAGAAATCTCCAAATTATCAGGTAGTTTTAAAAGCCTTTTTAGTCTCGGTCTTTCTACAGAGCCTAACCAACAACTACCCACACCGTCAGCCAAAGCGGTCAAAATAATATTTTCTACCGCTGCGCCAACATCCATATCATATCCGCCGCTTTTTATGTCGCTATCGCCACAAACAACTATATAGCCTGTTGGTCGTTCATTCTCTTTCGGTGTATATTCACCTTTGAGATATCCCGCCCATTTAAGCGTCTCAAAAACCTTATCATTCATTTGTTTATCTGTTACCACCGCATATTTAAGCGGTTGCAAATTAGCAGCGCTCGGCGCTATGCGAGCCGCATCTATATATGACACTAATTGCTCATTAGTTAGCGGATTTTGTGAAAACTTTCTTATAGTTCGCCTCTCATTTATTAAATCTTTAATTTCCATAATATCTTCCTTTGCTCTATTTACAATTTAAGTATAGCATTAAGATAAATCATTTTCAATAAATTTGTTGTTTTATTTGGAAAAAAATGATATACTGTAAATACAGTTTACTCATTCAAGGAGGAAAAATTATGAAATGTCCAAAATGCGGTTATGAAAACCAACAATACTTTGAGTTTTGCCCTTGCTGTGGCGAATCGGCGAATATGGATGTTATAAGCCTTAACCCTGTAGCCGATAGAGTTTTATGCGCTCTAAAAAGCGGTTGGTTTTTGAGTATTTGTATTTTAACCAGTATTTCTTGCATATTTGGTTTTTCAAATGATGGTTTACCCGTTTTTAACATTCTCTTCACCATATTCTTATGGCTCGTATTTGCAGCTAGCCGCAAGGATATCGCCGACGCAAGATATATTAGAAATGTAAGCGGTACAGTTTTCGCCTATTTTGTAGTCGGTTGGGTTGTAACAGGCATATTAATATTTTCAGGTCTTCTTCTCACTTTAGTTTTTGCAGTAGCTTCAGACAGCATTGATTTTTCACAGATATTATATGAAAGTTTACTCGAAAATGACGTTCCCGTACTCGTAGCCGAAAAAGTATTAAATACTTTTTCTTCTCTTTCAGTTTGGTTCTTTATTGTAATCTTTTTAATACTCATCGGTCTTATATATGTTTTCAATGTACTCGCAATCCGCAAAATACATAAATTTGTTCAATCGGTTTACCAAAGCATTGAAATGTGCACCTTTAATTTTGTAAAAGCAAAGGCTGCACGTAATTGGTTGTTTGTACTCGGCGGCTTGCAAGCCCTTTCTGCTCTCGTCTCTATGCCTGAATACATGGTATGTGTCAGCTCATTATGTATTGCTTTGATAGAAATTTTCACAGGCGTATTGATAAACTGTTACTTTATTGAAAAGAACACCAACCTTTGATTAATTTAAATTTAAAAACCGAAAGCCAGTCGTTAACGACTGGCTTTTGCTTGTTATAATTCTTAATTTTTTTCTAAAAACAGTTTTCTCGTTACAAAGTTAAACACCATTACCATTAAGGTTGCAAAAATTTTAATAATCAAATAATTAAATTCGAGCCACTGTGTACCAACATGCATTATCCCTTCGGTTAAAATTAAACCGATTACGCTGAAGACAACAAATAAAATAAAGCCTTTGCTTTGATTTTTACTTTTATCAACATCGAATACAAAAAGAACGCTTAAAATATAATTAACAATCACCGAAACAGTAAAAGCTATTGCTGTGGATAAATATACATTTATATCAAGAAATTCCTTTAATATATAAAGCAACGCAAAATCAATTACCGTGCAGATAAAGCCTACTATTGAGAACCTGATTATTTGTTGAAATAATTTGGACATTTTCTTTTCATCCACTCTCACTTATCAAAAATCATAATTCAGGCTTGAAACTGGGCATAATCTCAAGCTTGAATAAATTCGCCTTGTGCTTTTTATCGATAATTTCTTTTTTCTCTTTATCAGCAATTTCACCCGTACGAATATATACATCAAGTTCCTTATAGGTAAAGCCGAGATTTTCTTCATCACTCTTGCCGCAAAGACCGTCGATGGGGGTTTTATCCACCAATTCTTTGGGAAGTCCCAATAAATATCCGATTTCCTTAACTTCGGTAACAGTGAGATTTGACATAGGCGAAAAATCGCCCACACTATCGCCGTAGCGAGTGGAATACCCTACCCAGTCCTCCGACAAATTACAGGTGTTACACACCCTACCGTTAAGACTTTGCGAAACGGCATAAAGGGTAGACATTCTGATACGGGGCGGAATATTTTGTCTTGTTTGAGCGGTAATTTCAATCTCTTTTGGTAAATTATTTAAAATTCCGTCAACCGCATCCTTGACATTTACCTCATAATGCTTTATTCCCAAGTGATTTACAAGCATATAAGCCATATCAATATCGTGCTGTTCGCCCTGTGGCATTAAAACACCGATTACCCGGTCACGCCCTAAGGCTTCGGCACAAAGCGCCGCCGCAACCGAACTGTCTTTACCGCCAGAAATTCCGACAACAGCATTACAGCCCTTGCCGTTATTTTCGAAAAAGTTTCTTATCCATTCGACACACTCATTTTTAACCTTTAAAGCATCAAACATTAAAATACTCCTTTTGAAAAGTTTAAATATATTGTACCCTTTTTAACAAATAAAATCAATAACCAATACCCACACCGAAAAGCAGAACTAAAAGCGACATTAAAAATACGGTAATTTGCAATTTCCAAGTCCATTTAACCCATTTAAAATACGAAACATTCGCCATGGAAAGTCCTATAAGTAAAACGGGATTTGTTGGCATTATAACATCTGTAAATCCATCAGCCATACAGTATGTAAATATTACAAGTGTCGGCGAAATGCCAAGTGCTAACGCTATTGGCACAATTATTGGCATAACAAGTACAATTTTAGCCGATGCCGAGCCAATAAACAACTGTAAAAACAATATAAGGAAGTAAATAAGTACTACGGCTAAAAATTTACTCTTTCCAACAAGAAGCGACAATACATAATACATAATAGTATCAATAATTCCGCTCTCGGTCATAACGAGTTTCACCGAAGAAGCAATTGCTATCATAAGTACTGCAGGAAGCATTGACGCCGCACCATTTAAAATATATTTTAAAATATTTTTCTTCTTTTCACAAACTAGCAAGCCGCAAACTATTCCGCCAATTAAAAAACTCGCCGCCAAAATTGGAATTGCAAGAGACGAAATTTGCCTTACAGTAGCAATTATGAGAAGTACTGCCGCCTGTGCTGCAAAAAAGGCACAATAAACCTTGAATAACCTTTTATCGTGGGTAGTTTCTTCGTTTGACTCGTTTAAAGATTCTCTTTTTTTAAGGTCGCTCTCATAACTTAAGGATGCTTTTGGATTTTTCTCGATTTTGTTTAGATATGCCATTAAAAAAACACAAACAGCAAAATAAACAAGCCCGAAAAATACCACTCTTAACCAAACACCGCTTGAAGCCGATACCCCTGCATATTGTGCTGCAAGTCCTACCGAAAACGGATTAGTAATAGCCGCCGTAAATCCAAAGCAAGAAGCCAGAAGACAAGTGCCAAGCCCCATCATCGTATCCATATTCATAGAGAGCATAAACATCACTATAATAGGAAGTAATGTTACAAGTTCTTCAAACATACCAAACAAACTGCCGAAAAGCATAAATATTAAAACTGTGACACAAACAACAGGACCTTGTTTTTCACGAAGGCGGTTCATAATTCGGGCAATAAATATTCTTATACCGCCCGTTTTTTCCAATAAATTGAAAACACCGCTCATTATAAGCAAAAAGACGCTTATCATAATAATAGTCACAGCGTCTTCGGTTGCGAAAACACGAAAAGGTGCCGTTATAACACGCCAAGGGGAAATTCCTTTTATTTCGCCTTTAGTATATGAATCGGTAATAATTACGCCGTTTTGGTCACGCAAGAAGGAGCCTTGCGGCACAAAATAAGAAAGTGCGCCACAGAAGATAAGTATTGTAAACAATACCGAAACAACAGTAAGAAACGATTTTAAACTAATATTCGAAAAAGATTTTTGCTCTTTTTTCTCGTTTTCACGCACAACAACTGCCGCCATAATCTTCCCCCTTTTAATTATTTAAATCATATAAAATCATAGACGCCATATACCACTCTACCGCTGAACGCTTTTCATTTGGTACGAAATAGAAAATTTCGCTTCCGTTATAAACTTCGAAATTTTCACCCGCACCGAAAAGTAAGCGGTATATTTTTTCGAGTGAAAACTCAATTTCAAACGCTTCGCCGTCTTTAGTTCCAATATATTTTAGTCCCTTTCGTGTCAGGGTGCAAACACCCTGTCCTGCGCTTCTGGTAAGGGTTTTGCCATCTTCTGACGGCAAACGAAGCTCAACTTCAGAACAAAGCGAGTAGTTTTCATCCCTTTTAATTTCATTCTCTAAAATATCTTTTTGCCAAAAATACCACTCGGCAAAATTATCAAACCTAAACCCACTGTTAAATGAATATCTGTTATCCATTTCCACAAGTTTACCGCAGTTTTCGCAATAAATCGCATTTCCTTTTGTAGTCAAAATATGCTTTTTATGGCACAAAGGACAGGTGGTTAAAATGTTTTCAAGCCCTCTTGCAATACTCTTTGAGCGGTATTTTACATTGGGTTTTGTTTTAAGCCACTCAAACTCATCATAATAAAGACGTTCTAAAACGCCCTTTTTAATTTCTTCTGTGGAAAGTTTTTCCACTTCTTCTTTAGTAAACAAAATATCAAGTTCTGCCTCTACCAAAGCGCCGCGGCGAACACCCTTGCCCCATTTTGGATTTGCAAAATAATCTCCGTTCAGTTTTATTGTATAGACCGATACGCCAGACTTTTTAAGAAAAGAAAAGGTGCTTTCCTGTATATCCTCAAATTTACCGACAGTCGAAAGACGGGCTTCGGGCATCATTGCCAGAATTCTACCCTCTTTCAAAACCTTAATGCAGTTTTTAGTGCTTTCAATATCGTTTGCAAACATACTTTTTGGGAATGTTCCAAGCATTTTCAAAACACTGCCAAGCCATTTGTGATAAAAATATAGTCTTGCCGCCACAAAATTCGGCTTTGCTTTTTTCAACAGCTTTTCCGCATATAAAAAATCTATAAACGAGCCGTGATTGCAAAGCACAATACTTGAGGCCTCGGGCAACTTGCCGCATTTATTTACAGCTTTAACCCTTATCCCACAAAACCAATAATAAATATTCAAAACATTATAAAAAAACCAAAGCAACAAGCCGTTGCACTCTTTTACACTGGTTTTGGAAGAATATTTTGGTTTTTGGGCTAAAGCGTTAACCTTTGCAAAAAAACAGTCCTTTTTAACCGACAAAGCAATTATAAGCGCCACCAGAACCGCAAAAACGCAAACCGATACAATCCAACTCGCCGACAAGGTCATGTGTCCAAGCCCTACTCCTATACAAATCGAGGGGATTGAACCCAAAAACGTAACCGCAATAAACCGTTTATATTTCATTCCGATACTTGCCGCAAAAAAGCAAATCATACCATAAGGTATAGCGGGTAAAAAGTAAAGCAAAAATATTATAAAAGTACTTCTGCTGCTGTTTGCCGCTTTATCCAAATCAAAGGATAAGTTTTTAACAAAATACTGTCTTATTCCGTCACCATAGGTTTTATAAAGCAGATATATAAGTGAATTACCAATTAAAACGCCCCCCGAACAAAGAAGAAGTCCCACAGGAAAACCAAAAACCATACCCGCCACCACCTGTACCGGTTCAGCAGGTAAAAAGGCGCAAACCACCTGAAGCATCGAAAGAATTATGATGGTTACATATCCGCGAATGCCAAATCCCATCATCTTATCACGTAATTGGTCTTCGGTTAACTGCTTATCAAAAAGACTCATCAACAAATCGAAATTGCTGCCGGAAAGCATAAAAAAGCCAAGCAAAATTAGTAGGACTATAAGCCCTGCTGAAATAATCAACTTTTCTCTTGTTGTTTTTTTAAACATATCAGCTTCCACCGTATTCATAATCTGTTCATAATTATAACATAATTCGACATTTTTTTCAAGAAAATATATCATACCAATAATTATCATATATAAAAAGCATAGAGCAAATGCCCTATGCTTTCGGTTGAAATCATTATATATTTACTCGTCAACTTCCAAATCAGTGAAGGTGAATTTTGTGCAGTCAACAAGACCTCGGTCGGTAAGACGAAGCTCAGGAAGACAGGCAAGCGGTATTAAAGCCATTGTCATAAATGGTGACACAATATCGCAGCCGATTTCTTTCCAAGCCTTGTCAAGCGCCTCTACACTTTGGCTCATCTCTTCAGCAGATTTCACATTCATAAGTCCTGCTAAAGGTAGTTCCACACAGCCGAGCACCTTTCCGTCACACACAGCGCACATACCGCCGCCGCACTTAATAAGGGTGTTAGCCGCAAGTGCCATATCCTCGTCATTTGTACCTATAACCAACAAATTGTGAGCATCGTGAGCCACAGTTGAAGCCATTGCGCCACGCTTGATATTAAAGCCTTTAACAAAGCCTACACCGTGCTTTGCGGTATTGTTATGTCGTTCGAAAACAAAGGTCTTCAAAGTATCCTGTGCAGTATCCGATTCAATGAATCCGCCCTTAACGTCAAGGGTTATATGTCTTTCGTAGTCGCCTACTCTTGCGGGAATAATTTCAATCGCTCTGACAGTAACCTTATCCTTTTTATCAGTCTTAATTTTAAACGTATCGGCGGTGATTTCCTCACCCACATGCATTGTATTCATTGCATATTCGGGGTATGTGTATTCGGGGAACTCATAAAGCATTTTGCCGTCTTCGGCAACCATTTCACCGTCTATCATAACCTTTTTAATATTAAAATCTTCCAAGTTATCAATAAAGATAATATCTGCGCACTTACTCGGTGTAATCGAGCCTAGTTCATTATCCATATGGAAGCATTGCGCACAGTTTATTGTAACCATTTGCACAGCAGTCAAGGGGTCAATTCCCTCGGCTATTGCTCTTCTTACAATATGGTCAAGATGTCCGTTTTCGATAAGGGTGTGAGGATGAGTATCATCGGAAATAAGCACCGCATAGCGTGAATCGATTTCATTTTGGGTTACCGCACGGCTCACTTCTTTAAGGTCGTGCCAAGCCGAACCCTCACGAAGCATTGCATACATACCAAGACGCATTTTAGCTAAAGCGTCTTCGGCTCTTGTAGATTCATGACAACACCTGATACCTGCCGCAATGTAAGCATTAAGTCCGCTTGCGGTTTCGGGGATAGAATAATGCCCAGTGATAATCTTATCGGCTTTTAAGGTTTCACCCGTGATAGCGTGAGTTTCGTCGGCACTCATCTGAATACCGGGGAAATTCATCATTTCACCCAAACCTACCGCTTCGTCAAGTTTTATTTGTTCTCTGATATCTGCCGAAGTAATTGTAGCGCCGCTGTCTTCAAACCCCGGTACCGCCGGAACACAGGAAGGTAGTGTGAGCATTGCCTTAAGCGGTGTACGTTCAGCGTCCTTCACCATAAGCTCAACACCCGAAAATCCCAAAACGTTACATATTTCGTGCGGGTCATAATAAATACCTGTTGTACCGTGGGGTATAACCGAACGTGCGTATTCCCCTGCGCTT